>DATBIF010000115.1:0-10760 GCA_036557045.1 Steroidobacteraceae bacterium | reverse complement strand
ACCACTGACGGCAGTCATCGAGAATGTATCCCCGCAAACACAGGTGACCGGCGCCGCCGAGCAGGTGTCACCCAGTGGCCACGCCGCTCCTGCGCTGACCGTGCAAGAGACTTGTGCGGCGAAGCGCCTGAGAGCCTGTCGGCTGGCGGCGGACGCCGCTAAGAGCCAACCAGCCCGCGCACTGCGCGGAAGAACATTGACCAGGTTCTTAAGGCAGGACACAAGCGGACTGCTCTTAGTCCCACTCGCGCAGCAGCTCGTTGATGGAAGTCTTGGCGCGCGTCTGCGCATCCACGCGCTTCACGATCACCGCGCAGGCGAGAGTGTACTTGTGATCCGTCGACGGCAGGCTTCCGGGCACGACGACTGAGCCCGGCGGCACCTGGCCGTAAGTGATGCGGCCGGTGGCGCGATCGTAGATGCGCGTGCTCTGGCCGATGAACACGCCCATCGAGATCACCGAGCCTTCGCCCACGATCACGCCCTCGACGATCTCGGAGCGCGCGCCGATGAAACAGTTGTCCTCGATGATGGTTGGAGCGGCCTGCACCGGTTCGAGCACGCCGCCGATTCCGACGCCGCCGGAAAGATGCACGTTGCGACCGATCTGCGCGCACGATCCAACCGTCGCCCAGGTGTCGACCATGGTGCCGGTGTCGACATAGGCACCGACGTTCACGTAACTCGGCATGAGCACGACGCTGGGCGCGATGTAGGCGCCCTGGCGCACGATGGCGTGCGGTACCACGCGTGCGCCGGCCGTGCGAAAGGCGGCGGCATCGTACGCGGCGAATTTCAGTGGCAGCTTGTCGTAGAAGCGTGCGTAGCCTGCATCGAACACCTGGTTGTCCTGGACGCGAAAGCGCAGCAGCACGGCCTTCTTCAGCCACTCATTGACCACCCAGCGTCCAGCGCGTTTCTCGGCCACCCGCGCGGCGCCGCTGTCGAGCAGGCCAAACGCTTCATCGAGAGCTGAGCGCAGCGCGGGCGGAGCCGAGTCCGCGGCGAGCGAAGCGCGCTGCGCGAATGCTGCATCGATGGTCGACTGCAGTGCGGAGAAATCTGCCATCAGCGCCGCTCCATGTAATCGCGGATACGGTGAGCGGCCATGACACAATCGGGTACGCTCGCCACCAGCGACAGGCGCACTCTGCCTCGACCGGGATTGGTTCCGCCAGTCTCGCGTGCCATGTAGCTTCCCGGCAGCACCAGCACATTCTTGCGGGCGTAAAGCTCGTGGACGAAGGCTTCGTCATCGTCACCGATGTGCGGCCAGAGATAGAACGCGCCGTCGGGGCGGCTGACGTCGAGCACCGGCTCGAGCACCGGGATCACCTGGTCGAACTTCTGCCGGTACAGTGCCCGATTCGCAGCGGCGTGAGCATCGTCGTTCCAGGCCGTGGTGCTCGCCATCTGCACGTGGGTGCCCACCGCCGCGCCATGATAAGTCCGGTACAGGAGGTACTGCTGCAGGATCGCGGGGTCGCCCGCGACGAAACCGGAGCGCAGCCCGGGCGCGCTCGAACGCTTCGAGAGACTGTGGAACACCACGCAGCGCTCGAAGCGCGACCGGCCCGCGGCGAGGGCAGCCTGCAGCAGGCTGGACGGAGGCGCAGCTTCGTCCAGGTAGATGTCCGCGTAGCATTCGTCCGCCGCGATCACGAATCCGAAACGCTCGGCGATGTCGAGCGCTTCGGCGAGATACGCCGGACTCATGACCGCTCCGGTCGGATTCCCGGGCGAACACAGGAACAGCAGCTGGCAGCGACGCCACGCGGAGTCCGGGACCGCCTGCAGGTCGGGCAAGTAGCGGTTACCTGCGAGCGCATCGAGGTAGTAAGGCTCGGCGCCGGCGAGCAGCGCCGCCCCTTCGTAGATCTGATAGAAGGGATTCGGCATCACCACGAGCGGGCGATCCGCCGGATCGATCACCGCCTGCACGAAGCTGAAGAGCGCCTCGCGCGTGCCGCTGACCGGCAGCAGCATCGTTTGTGGATCCACGGATGCCGCGGGCAGCCCGAAGCGGCGCACGAGCCAGTTCGAGGCCGCCGCGCGTAACTCGGGCAATCCCAGCGCCGCGGGATACTGGCCCAGCGTGCCGAGCGCCGAGGTCAGCGCGTCGATGAGAAATTGCGGGGGAGCGTGTCGCGGCTCGCCGATCCAGAGCGCGATCGGTGACAGGTCAGACGGCGGCTGAATGCCGCTGATCAGCCGGCGCAGGCGTTCGAAGGGATAGGGGTGGAGCGACGCGAGGCGGGGATTCATTCGCGACGGTCCAGGGTCTCCATCAGCTTCTGCTGCAGGCGCGCGCCCGCTTCCTCGCTGAGCGGGCGGCCATCCTCGTGGCTCACGTAGAAGACGTCCTCGGCGCGCTCGCCGACTGTCATGATGCGTGCGCCGTGAATGTCGACGTGCTCACCCATGAACACCTTGCCGACTTCCGAGAGGAGTCCCGGCCGGTCGCCAGCCACGAGCTCGAGGATCGTGCGGTTGTTGCGTTCGTCGCGCGTCAGCACGACCTGTGTCGGCGTCGCGAACATCCGTACCTGGCGCGGCGCACGGCGTGTGACGGCTGGTGGCGAATGAGCCGGTTGATGCAGGCTGCGCAGTAGCGCGCGCTCGATCTCGTGAATGCGCTCCGGGTCCGAGATCGTGCGCCCGTTGTCCTCGAGGACCAGGTAAGCCTCGATGCTGTAGCCATCCGTGGTCGGCGTCACCCGCGCATTGACGATGTTGAGTCCCATCTGGTCGAGCACCGCCGTGGTGCGCGCGAAACTGTGCAGGCGACGCGGCGTGTACGTGAAGATCGGCGTGCCGCCGCGCTCGATGTGCGGGTTTACGGCCACGAGCGACGAGTCGTCCTGTGGATCGCGCGCCGCGAGCAGCGCCGTGTGCCAGGCGATTTCTTCGGGCGTGTGGCGCAGAAAGTACGTGTCGGTGCAGGAGCGCCAGACGCGCTCGACCGCCTGTGGATCGGCGCCGCGCTGCGCGAGCAAGGCCCGCGCGGCTGCCTGTGTTTCGCGCACCAGCTCTTCCTGGTCGATGGGGCTCTCGAGTCCGCGCCGCAGCGCGCGCTTGGTGCGCTCGTAGAATTCCTCGAAGAGCGAGGCCTTCCAGGAGTTCCAGAGTTTCGGATTGGTCCCGCGCACGTCGGCGACGGTGAGCACGTAGAGATAGTCGAGGTGTGTCTGGTCGCCGACGATGCGCGCGAATTCACGAATCACTTCCGGGTCGGCAATGTCCTTCTTCTGCGCCGTGACCGACAACAGCAGGTGATTGCGCACCAGCCAGGCGACCAGGCGCGCATCGTACCGGCTCAATCCCTGCTCGAGGCAGAACGCCTCGGCATCGACGGAGCCGAGCTCGGAGTGATCTCCGCCGCGCCCTTTTGCGATGTCATGAAACAGCGCTGCGAAGATCGCCACCTCAGGCTTGGGCAGCGATTGTGCAATGCTGCTGAGCGCCGGGAACTCCTGATCGAACTTCGGCATCGCCAGGCGGCGCAGGTTTCTGACCACGAACAGCGTATGCGCGTCCACGGTGTATGCGTGGAACAGGTCGTACTGCATGCGACCGACGATGCGACCGAAAGCCGGGATGTAACGCCCCAGCACTCCATACAGGTTCATGCGCCTCAGCTCGTGGGTGACGCCGCTCGGGGCGCGCAGGATGTCGAGGAACAGCCGGTGATGACGCGGGTTCTGCCGGAACTCCTCGTCGATGAGCCACAGGTTACGTCCAACCAGCCGGATGGTGGCGGCGCGCACGCCGCGAATGTGCGGGTTCTGCTGGATCAGCGCGAAGAGCTCGAGGAGCGCCGACGGATTACGGGCGAACACATCGTCAGCGGTGACCTCGAGGTAGTCGTTGCGCGTCTGAAAGCGGGCGTTGAGCGGCACTGCCTCGCCGCCCGGCGTGAGAATGGCTTCGCGGAACAGCTGCAGCAGCATCTCGTTGAGGAGGCTGACGTCCATGACGGTGCGGTAGTAACGCTGCATCAGCTGCTCCACCGCGAGCGTGTAGGTCGCATCCTCGTAGCCGAACATCTTCGCCAGGCGGATCTGGTGATCGAAGAGCAGGCGATCTTCACGCCGGCCGGTCAGCATGTGCAGGGCGAACCGCACCTTCCACAGGAACGCCTGCGCGGTCTTCAGCTTGCGCAGCTCGTTCTTCGTCAGAAATCCATGTGCAACCAGACCGTCGAGAGTATCGGTGCCGAAATGCCGCTTCGCGACCCAGCCGATGGTCTGGATGTCGCGTAGCCCGCCCGGGCTCGACTTGACGTTGGGTTCGAGATTGTAGGCGGTGTCGTGGAAGCGATGGTGACGCGCGACCTGTTCCTTGACCTTCGCTTCGAAGAATTCGTTGGCGGGCCAGAGCCGCTCGGGCGAGAGCGCGTGTCTCATCGCGGCGTACAGCTGCTCGGGTCCTGCCAGCCGGCGGGCCTCCAGCAGTGTCGTGGCGACGCTGATATCGGCGAGGCTCTCGCGCTGACAGTCATCGATGGTGCGTACGCTGTGGCCGACCTCGAGCCCGATGTCCCACAGGAACGTGAGAAAGCGCTCCAGGCCGCGCTCCCAGGCGGTGGCCTCGCCCTTGGGCAGGAGCACGCACACATCGATGTCGGAGCAGGGGTGCAGCTCGCCCCGGCCATAGCCCCCGACGGCGATCAATGCGAGCTCGTGCGCGCGTTCGCCGGCGTGCAGCGACCAGGCGCGCGTCAGGAGTGCATCGACCAGGCGCGCGCGATCGCGCACCAGCTGCTCGACGGGCTCGTCGCGGCCGAAGCGCTCGCGCAGCTCCGCGTCGCCGCGTTCGAGCGCGGCGCGAAATGCGGCTACTGAATTACCGCCGGCCTCGAGAGACTGGTTGAGCGATTGCAGGTGCCGCCAGACTGCCGGCGTCGCCTCGGTGATCGCCTCGTTGTCCTCGTAGTCGTCGGTCCCGGGAACAGTGATCATCGCGTAGGGCAACTCTGTGCAGGTTTCATGGAGCAACCCGTCCGGGACCGGCCTCGGCAAGCTTCTGGCGTCGTTGCGAGTCTAGTCGATACCGACATATCGACTGCGCCTCGCGCCTGGCCAGAAGCTTGCGGAGGCTCAGTCGCGCCCATGAAACCTGCACAGACTTGCCCTTGCTCAGGCGGCCACGCGATCGCGGCTGCCAAGCGTGAGCACTTCGTGACCGGACCGCGTGACGAGCACGGTATGCTCCCACTGCGCCGACAGGGAGTGATCCTTGGTGACCACGGTCCAGCCGTCCGGCAGCAACCGCACGTGCCTGCGCCCGGCGTTGATCATCGGCTCGATCGTGAAGGTCATGCCCTCCCTGAGCTCGAGGCCGGTACCGCGCTCTCCGTAATGCAGGACCTGCGGGTCTTCGTGGTAGATGCGCCCGATGCCGTGACCGCAATACTCACGCACCACCGAGAAATTGCGCGATTCGGCCAGCTCCTGGATCGCATGACCGATGTCGCCGAGATGCGCGCCCGGGCGCACCTGCTCGATGCCGCGCCACATCGCTTCGAAGCAGCTCTCGGTGAGCCGTTGCGCCTGCACCGGCGGCTTGCCGACGAAGTACATGCGGCTGGTGTCGCCGTGAAACCCATCCTTGATCACGGTCACGTCGATGTTGAGGATGTCGCCGCTCTTGAGGACCCGATCGCCCGGAATCCCGTGGCAGACCACATGGTTCACCGAGGCGCAGATGGTCTTTGGATATCCCTTGTAGTTGACGTTCGCCGGGATCGCGCGCTGTTGGTTCACGATGAAGTCGTGACACAGACGATCGAGCTCTTCCGTCGTGATGCCCGGGACCACGTGCTCGCCGATCATGTCGAGGACGTCAGCGGCCAGGCGGCCGGCCACGCGCATGCGGTCCTGCTCTTCGGACGTCTTGATCGACACGTTCATGACGGGTGTAAAGGCTGCTTCGCGCATGGCGGGGGCGCACCGGCGCCGGTGAATCTAACGCATTGTTCGTTCAACAAGTTTATGGTATAAAGCGCGCCGTTTTTTGGCAATGCAAACCACACGCGCATCGTCACATGTGGTTGGGTGCCGCAGGCATCTGCAGGTACCAGGTACCGTTGCATAACTCGGCATGCCGGCCGGGAGTTGTGCAACGAGTTATGCAACGGTACCTGGTACCTGTAACCGGCGGTTTCCACATGGGATGCGCGGAGGCCTAACCCTAAAAGGAGCCTTTCATGACCAGCGTGTCCATGCGACAGATGCTGGAGGCGGGTGTTCATTTCGGACATCAGACCCGCTTCTGGAACCCGAAGATGGCCCCCTACATCTTCGGCGAGCGTAACAAGATCCATATCATCAATCTCGAGAAGACCCAGCCTCTATATGCGGAGGCAGCGACCTTCATCAAGGCAGTCGTCGCGGACGGAGGCAAGGTGCTGTTCGTGGGTACCAAGCGCTCTGCGCGCGAGGCCATGCAGAAAGAGGCGATTCGCGCCGGCATGCCTTATGTGAACCAGCGGTGGCTGGGCGGCATGCTCACCAACTTCAAGACCATCCGGCAATCGATCAAGCGCCTGATGGAGCTCGACGAGCTTCAGACCAGCGGCGCGCTGGACAAGCGCGGCAAGAAAGAGGCGCAGTCCCTGCGCCGCGAGATGGAAAAGCTCAACAAGAGCCTGGGCGGCATCAAGGAAATGGGTGCCTTGCCCGATGCCTTGTTCGTCATCGACGTGGGTCACGAAAAAATCGCCGTGCACGAAGCTCAGAAGCTTGGTATCCCGGTGGTGGCGGTCGTCGATACCAACTGCTCACCGGACGGCATCGACTATGTGATCCCCGGCAATGATGACGCGATGCGCGCCATCCAGCTCTATGCGACTGGGATGGCCGATGCGGTCAACGAAGGCAAGCAGGCCATTCCCGAGGTGCCGGCGGGCGAGGACGAGTTCGTGGAGCTCGACGAGGAAGGCAACCCCAAGAAGAAGACTGCACGCCGCAAACCGGCGCCGCCGCGCAGAAAGGCAGCGATCCGGCGCAAGCCCGCTGCCAAGGTGCTGGAGACCGAGCCGGCGCCTGAGAGCGTAGCGGCCGAGGAAAGCGTCGCGACCGAACCCGATACGGACGACGCGGAGGAACTGAGCGGAGCCGCGGGCGAGCGATTCGCCCCACGCCGGCTAGTCCCGGCACGCCGCAAGCCAGCCGGCAAGTCCGACGGCGGTGGAGGCCCTGCGGCGGGTGGGACAGACTAGCCGCGAGAGACTTCGGTCCCTCACTCATTGAGGCTCACATGTTGCGCGCTGCAGGCTGCGCAGCTCACCTGAGGAAGCGACGGATGACAATCACTGCAGAAGCAGTCAAGCAACTGCGCGAGCGCACGGGCGCCGGCATGATGGAGTGCAAGAAGGCGCTGGTCGAGGCGGGTGGCAACCTGGATGCCGCGGCCGACCTGATGCGCCGCCAGGGCCTCGCGAAGGCGGACAAGAAGGCCACACGCATCGCGGCGGAAGGAATCGTCGTCGCGCAAGTCCGCGATCACAAGCGCCACGCCTCCCTCGTGGAGGTCAACTGCGAGACCGATTTCGTCGCGCGCGAGGGCAGCATTCGCCACCTTGCAACGCAGGCCGCGGACCTCGCGCTCGAGCATCGGCCAAGCTCGGTTGAGGCGCTGCTGCAGTGCAAGCTCTCAGCTGGAGGTACGCTCGATGAGTTTCGGCGCGGGCTCGTGGCCAAGATCGGCGAGAACATCACCGTCCGCCGTTTCGCGGTGATCGAGGCTGAGACCATCGTGGGCAGCTACATACACGGCACGCGCATCGGCGCACTCGTTGCCCTGAAGGGCGGAGACGAGGCGCTGGCGAGGGAACTCGCGATGCACGTCGCCGCCATGAATCCCGAGTACATCAGCGCCGCGGACGTGCCGGCCGACATCGTGTCCAAGGAGCGCGAAATCTTCGCTGAACAGGTGAAAGGCGAGGGCAAGCCGGCTGAAATAGCCGGCAGGATCGTGGACGGGAAGCTGCGTAAGCGCCTGAATGAGATATCCCTGACGGGCCAGATTTTCATCAAGGATGACAAGGCGACGGTGGAAAGCCTGCTGAAGAAAGCCGGCGCGCAGGTCACCGCGATCGTGAGGTTCGAAGTCGGCGCCGGTATCGAGAAGAAGCAGCATTGATCCGTCGAACCCCGCGCGAGCGGGGTTCTCTATAATCAGGTCCCCGGGGGCGCGAATGGGCCAGAACGACAAGCAGCCACGCTATCGGCGCATCCTGGTCAAGCTGAGCGGGGAGGCGTTGCTGGGCAACGCCGACTACGGCATCGATCCCGCCATGCTCAAGCGCATCGCCACCGAGATCCGGGACGTCACCCAGCTCGGCGTTCAGGTCGCTGTGGTCATTGGCGGGGGCAACATCTTTCGCGGTGCCGGCCTGGCGCGTGCCGGGATGGACCGCGTCACGGCGGACCACATGGGCATGCTTGCCACGGTCATGAACGCGCTCGCCATGCAGGATGCGCTGGAGAGTCTCGGCGGCTATGCGCGGGTCATGTCGGCGCTGCGCATCAACGAGGTCTGCGAGGACTACATCCGCCGCCGTGCGATCCGGCACCTGGAGAAGGATCGCGTGGTGATTTTCGCCGCGGGCACGGGCAACCCCTTCTTCACGACCGATACCGCAGCGAGCCTGCGCGCCATCGAGATCAGCGCCGAAGTGCTGCTCAAGGCCACCAAGGTCAACGGAGTGTTCTCGGACGATCCAGTCGGGAATCCAGCGGCCAAGCGCTACACCCACCTCACCTTCGACCAGGTGCTGGCGCAGAAACTCAACGTCATGGATGCGACTGCGATCGTCATGTGCCGGGACAACAACCTGCCGCTGCAGGTGTTCAACCTCAACATTCCCGGTGACCTCATGAAGATCGTCCTGGGTCACGACGTGGGGACCGTCGTCGACAACCAGGCGCGGGAGAGCGTCCATGCTTGAAGACGTGAAGAAAGATGCGACGCAGCGCATGGCCAAGTGCGTGCTGGCGTTTCGCAACGATCTCAAGAAACTTCGCACCGGCCGGGCGCATCCGAGCCTGGTCGAGCACCTGAAGGTCGCCTACTACGGCAACGACGTGCCGCTCATGCAGGTCGCCAGCATCAACGCCGAGGATGCGCGCACGCTCGCGGTCAGCCCATGGGACAAGTCGATGGTGCCGGTCATCGAGAAGGCCATCCTCAAGTCCGACCTGGGCCTGACGCCGGCCACCGCCGGCCAGGTGATCCGGATCCCGCTGCCGCCGCTCACCGAGGAGCGTCGTCGCGAGCTGACCAAGGTGGTGCGCGCGGAAGCCGAGAACGCACGCGTACACGTGCGCAACGTGCGCCGCGACGTGATGAGCGAGCTCAAGGAGATGCTCAAGGAGAAACTGATCTCGCAGGACGACGATCGGCGGGCACACGATGAGATCCAGAAGCTCACCGACAAGCACGTCGCGGAGATCGATCACGTGCTCGCGGACAAAGAGAAGGAACTGATGCAGGTCTGACCGAGCCGATGCCCCGACCTTCCCCAGCTGCCGTTGCCAATGCGCTGCCACGCCATGTCGCCATCATCATGGATGGCAACGGGCGCTGGGCGCAGGCGCGTGGCCAGATGCGGCACACCGGCCACAAGGCCGGGCTGGGCCCGGTGCGCATGGCGGTCGAGACCTGTGCCACGCTCGGTATCGAAGTGCTGACGCTGTTCGCGTTCTCGAGCGAAAACTGGCAACGGCCTGCGGATGAAGTCGGCCGGTTGATGGACCTCTTCATGGAGGCACTGGAACGCGAAGCCGCCGAGCTCAATGCCAAGGGCGTGCGCGTGCGTTTCATCGGCGACCGGCGTTCGCTGTCGGTGCGCCTGCAGACGCGTCTCAACGAGACCGAGGACCTGACCCGGCGCAACCAGAGACTGCAGCTGATGATCGCGGTGGGCTATGGCGGGCGCTGGGACATCGTGCAGGCCGCGCGTGCGCTCGCGCGTCGCTGCGCGAGCGGCGCGCAGAGCGCCGACGCCATTGACGAAGCGGCGTTGCAGGAGGAGCTGGCACTCGCGGATCTCCCGGACCCGGACCTGTTCATCCGCACCGGCGGCGAACGGCGCATCAGCAATTTCCTGCTCTGGAACCTCGCCTACACCGAGCTCTACTTCTGCGACACGCTGTGGCCTGACTTCGATCGCGTGGAGTTCGATCGGGCGCTGGAATTCTTCGCCAACCGGCAACGTCGCTTTGGCCTGACGGACGCGCAGGTGGTCGCGCGCTGATGCTCAGGCAACGCATCCTGACCGCAGTTGTCCTCGGCCTGGCGCTGCTCGCCGTCATTCTCTGGCTGCCGGCGCGGGCGGCGCTGATCGTGTTCGCGCTCGTGGTGCTGGTGGGAGCCTGGGAGTGGTCCACATTCCCGCGCTTTCCAGCCGCAGCGGCACGCTGGCTCTACGTGATCGCGGTAGCGATCGCGATGTTCCTGGTGTGGCGCTTTTCGCAGGACGAACAGCAACTGCAAACGCTGCTGCTGGTGGCGCTCGGATGGTGGATCCTCGCGTTCGCATGGATCAGCCTGGCGCCGGGTTCGCACAACCGCGCGACGGTGGCGGGCAGCGGCCTGCTGGTGCTCGTTCCGGCGTGGGTCGCGATCGCTCATCTCTATTTGCAACCGGGCGACGGACTCGAGACGCGTGGACCGCAGCTCGTGTTGTTCCTGCTGCTGCTGGTCTGGGCCGCCGACACCGGGGCATTCTTTGCCGGACGCCATTTCGGCCGCAT
>DATBIF010000114.1:0-10292 GCA_036557045.1 Steroidobacteraceae bacterium | reverse complement strand
GGGCTGCTGCCAGGCGTGCTCCACGAAACCGACGAGTTGCCTCTGCAGTTGCCACGCCTGCTCGTAGGGCTCGAGCCGGTGACGGCGCGCGACGTGGAGCGTGTCCATCAACTCGCCATACACGTCGAGCTGCGACTGGATGTGCGCGGCATTGCCGATGCGAACCGGCTTGCTGCCTTCATAGCCCTCGAGCCACGGCACCGACCACTCGGTAAGGCGACGCTCGCCACGCAAGCCGTACATGATCTGGAGCTTCGATGGCTCACCAGCCGCGGCGCGCACCAGCCAGCGGCGCCAGTCTCTCGCTTCGTCGCGAAAACCCGAGACCAGAAGTGCGTAGAGCGTGAGCGTCGAGTCCCGGATCCAGCAGTAGCGGTAGTCCCAATTGCGTTCACCGCCGATCTGTTCGGGGAGCGACGTGGTTGGGGCGGCGAGAATTGCGCCGGTCGGACTGAAGGTCGCGGCTTTGAGCGTGATGAGCGAGCGGATCACTGCATCGCTCCAGGTATCAACTTCCTCGGCGTGCGAGATCCAGTCGCGCCACCAGCGCTCGGTCGCCCTCAGCAGGCGCTGCGCGTTGACAGGCCTGGGCGCCGGGAGGTGAGAAGGAAACCAGCTCAGGCAAAACGCGCGGCTCTCACCCGCCCGCAGTTTGAACTCCGCCTGCGTCGTCATGTCCTCGCCGCGCAACCTCACCTCCGACTGGAACTGGATCGCATCGGGCCCTGCGATCGCCACGATGCCGGCGTCGCACTTCTGAACCCACGGAATCACGCGCCCGTAATCGAAGCGCATGGCGAGACACGAGTGCACGTTCACCCGGCCACGATCGCAGCGGACGACGCGAATCACATCGACACGATCCTGCTGCGTCTCGGGCGGCGGCATGAAGTCGATCAGGGTGAAGACACCGCCCGCGCATTCGAAGGTCGTTTCCAGGATTGCGGTGTCCTCCCGGTAAGCGCGCTGCACGGAGAAGCTGCCCTTGGCGGGCGCGATCTTCCAGGAACCGTTGCGGGGATTGCCGAGGAGGGCGGCAAAACAGGCGCCGCCGTCGAAGCGCGGCAGGCATAGCCAGTCGATGGAACCGTCGCGACCCACCAGGGCAGAGGTGATCGTGTTGCCGATGAGGCCGTAATCCTCGATTCGCATCCGTAGCTTGGACCGCGCTGACAGATGAAGTTCGGCAGGCGCGTCGGCGCACTCCGACAGACGGCGAACTCGTGGCACGAATCGTGCTCATTCTGAGCATGCGGCCCACGAAATCGCGTTCCTGGTTCTCGCGCTTTGCGAAGAGCACGGCGACCTTTACCGGCCGGCCCGCGGCGTTCCTGCTGGCACTGGCCGTCGTCCTGGTGTGGCTGATCTCAGGGCCGATCTTCCATTTCAGCAATACCTGGCAGCTCATCATCAATACCGGCACGACCATCGTGACGTTCCTGATGGTGTTCCTCATCCAGGCGACCCAGAACCGCGACTCGGAGGCGATTCAGGTCAAGCTCGATGAGCTCATCCGCTCGATCGAAGGCGCGCACCTGGCGCTCCTCGACCTGGAGGAGCTCGAGGAAGAGGAGCTGAACCGCATCCATGCGGGCTACAGGAAATTGGCGAGGAGCGCGCGCAAGGACTTGCGCAAGGGCAAGGCGGATACGCACGTGCGCGAAGTCTCCTGAGGGCCCCAAAGTTACAAGACTGGTTCCCTTTCTTCATCACCACGGACGGAGTTGCATCATGAAGAAACTCGTTGCATTGGCCCTGTTGAGCGCGCCGGCACTGGCGCTCGCCCAGTACTCGAGCCCCGACAAGGACTTCTACGAACACGCCGCGCAGGGCGGCATGGCGGAAGTCGAAGCCGGCAAGCTCGCGGAGAAACACGGTTCCAGTCCGGCGGTCAAGGATTTCGGCGCCATGATGGTGAAGGACCACACCGCTGCCAATGACAAGCTCAAGCAGCTCGCCGATAAGAAGAGTGTGAAGCTCCCCGAGGGGCCGAGCATGACGCAGAAGGCGAAGGGGAAGATGCTGGAAATGAAGTCGGGCACGGACTTCGACAAGGCGTACATCGAAGGTCAGATCAAGGCGCACAGAGACACGCTCCAGCTCCTCGAGAAGGAAATCGACACCGGCAAGGATGCCGATGCCAAGGCGTTCGCGTCCGAGATCAAGCCGAAGGTGCAAGAGCACCTGAAGAAGATCAACGAGATCGCCGCAGACGAGGGCGTGAAAGTTACAGCGAACGACTGAACGGAGAGGCGAGATGCGAGTACATGAGTGCATGACAAGGAAGGTCAGTTTCGTCGATCCCGACATGCGGATTCCGGAGATCGCGCGGCGCATGCGCGATGAGGACATCGGCTCGGTACCGGTGGCCGAGAACGAAAAGCTGATTGGCATCGTGACGGATCGCGACATCGTGGTACGCACGCTGGCCGACGGCCAGGATGCCCGCGAGACTACCGCGCGGCAGGTGATGTCGCCGAAGATCCTCTATTGCTTTGAAGACGACACCGTCGATGATGCCCTCAAGAACATGGGCGACAACCAGGTGCGGCGCCTGCCGGTCATCACGCGCGAGAAGAGGCTGGTCGGGGTCGTCTCGCTCGGCGACCTGAGCAAAGCGGCGCAGACCAAGGCGGGCGGCGCCCTCAAGGACATTTCGCAATCCGTGAGGCACTGAGCCCGGCATCGCGGCGAGCGGGAACTGAAGGCTCGCCTGCCGCGCCGGAGTCGCTGCGCGCGACTCACCTGGCGTGCAGAAGCTCATCGACGGCCCGGTGAGCCTCGTCGATGGCTGCATGCGCATACGCGTCGCCTGCTGCGTCCGAGTTGGCAATGGCGACGTGACCAAAGCGTCGATACTCGGCCTTCGTCGGACCGGAGCTGCCATAGAGAGGGTTGCCGCTGTACGCGTAGCCGTGGCCCCAGCGATAGACGCTGATGGCCGCGATGTCGCGCCCGGCGTCGAATCCGCTCGCGCCGAGGATGCGCGTGAGCTCGTCGCTCAAGCGATCCTCGAACTCTTCGAAGGGCGTCGCCAGCAAGGCCGCGCGTCCCGCGCGGTATGCCGCACGATCATCCGCTCCGGCGACCATCGGAGTCGGCACGTGCACCAGGTGCAGGCCGATGGGATCCTGCGGTGTGCGCGCAAAACGATAGTTTCCGATGCTCACTGGGTAGTCGAGCTTGATGCGCGAGTAAAAGCCCATGACGTTCGTGACTTCGTGGACGCCTGCTTTCACCCAGGGCTCCCAGTTGCGCACGGCCACCTTTACATAGACCAACGGTGCGCGCACCGCGCTCGCGAGCGCCTGGCGCTGCGCAGCCTTGAGCTCTGGCGCGAGGTAGGGAAGCATCGTGTGATAGCCCGCAAAGATCACCCGTGAAGCCTGCAGGCGCCTGAGGCCGCGCTCACCGACGTAGCCGACAGCGACGCGCCCTCCGCTGGAGTTGGCGATGGCAACGACGGTACTGCTGAGCCGCAGCCGGGTCTTGGCACTGGCGACGTCGAGGGCCGAGTAATCGAAGGGCGCCATGACGATGTCGTCCATGGTATTTCCCGGCGCGACAGCGGGAATCAGGCGCCGCACCAGCAGGCGCGCGATCGAGGCGTTGCCGTCCGGGAAGTGATAGATGTAGGGCTCGTCTTTTGCGGCCTCGCCCTCGGGATCCCTCGGCACCCCGAGTCCCTGGAATCCCGGGTATCCGGTTCCGTGCGCATACAGCGCTGGCACGCCGTCGATGCCTATCCCGAAGAAATCCTGCGAGCGTTTCTGGAAGACATTCGCTGCGCGATCGTCGAGCCCCCAGTATTTCTTGATGAAGTCGCGATAGCTGATCCGCTCGAGCAACTCCTGTTTCTGCCGGACGCTCATACCCGGGAGCAGGTCGCGGGATTCACTGTAGAGGGCGACCAGCTTGCGACGGGAGTCTTCCGGCAGCGGGAAATCGCCGATGAAGGCGGCGACCGGACGCGCGTTGAGCTTGCCGGCCGGAATGTCGTCATCGACCATGCTGGTGGGATCACCCGTGACGAGCCGATCGGTGCCGAAGGCTTCGCGCACGAACAGGATGCCGCGCGACAATCCGAGGCCCGGATAGAGCGTCTGATCGAAGGCCTGCGCGAATTTCCCCAAGTCGACGCCGAGGTCCGCGAGGACGCCGAGCGCCGTGGGACTCCACAACGATCCCGGCGACTGAATTGCTTCGCTTCCGCCATACCCGAGCAGGAGCCGGCCGTCGACGCGCATCTCGCAGCGTCGCGCGTGTCCGCCGAAGTCATCGTGATTGTCGAGGAGCAGGATGCGCGCGTCGGGCCGCCGTCGCCGATAGAAATAGGCCGCGGCGAGGCCACTGATGCCCGCACCGACCACGACGAGCTCCACGGACTCGTCGATCGGCAGGCCGTCGATCGAATATTTCTCGCCGTCGCGCAGCCGATGCGCCACGGCAAAGGACGCATCCGTGCTGCCGCGCATGCCCGTCACGCCGGGTGGATAGACCTGCGCGCGCCCGGGCTGTGCGCGCAACAGGTCGATCGGTGCGAGACCCGCACCCACCGCAAGTGCGACGCCATTGAGAAAATCCCGGCGCGTGATCCGGTCGTGCATCGCTCCTCCCCAGGCGCCTGCGCTGGCCGGATCACAGTCTTACCGGACGGGCCTTGCGGCGCAATCCACGACGCGGTTCCGGGAACTATGCCGCCGGGAATGTCGCTTCGATGGTCTCGCCATCCGTCTCCTGGCATTCACCGGACCCGCCGCCGGACATGCCACTCGCCGGCCGCATCAGGTGAAAGCGGCAACGCATGTGATCGCCGTTGGGACCGTTGAGGTTGGCGACGACCTTGCCGGAATAGCGAGTCGCGAATTCCGGTGCGGAGTACCTGCCCCAATACGGCCAGTCATACCAGCCACGCCGCCAACCGAACCACAGGGGGGTCAGCGTCTCAACGCGTGTCTCGCTCGTGATCTGGAAGAAGGGGCCGGTGTACGTCTTGTCGTTGGCGAGTGTCGCTGACATGGTGCCTGACACCGCATCCTTGCTGGTCCAGCTGAAGGCGACCGGATGATCGGATCCGCCTTCGTGGCCAGTGCCCGTGCCCATCGTCGTGCAGGCTGCGAGAGCGCACAGGCCGGCCAGGAGTCCGCTGCGCAGTTGATGAATCATGGTGATCTCCTACACCACGCCGCGGGTTGCCGGCGAGGTCCGAGCCGCGCCTTTCTGCTTGGATCATCGCGGTCAACTCAAGTTGAGCCCCGCACGCGTGAAGTTCGGTTAATGCCGGTCGCGATCGTGGACCGCGGCGAACAGCACAAAAGGGCACGCGACTGGACGAACGCGCTACGGTCGTGTGAGCATCCACGCATGCCGAAAGTGGGGTCGGCACTTCCCGAGTTGCGAATCGGCGCGTGGCGAGCCACGCGCGATGCCTTGCACGCGTATGCGCAGGTCGCAGGCGCGGTGCGCGGCGCCTTTTGCCCACGCGAAAAGCACTGGTTTCATGTGAGCTTGCGTACCGATGTCCGCGGCCTGACGACGACGCCGATTCCGGCGCGGCGCGGTACGTTCGAGATCGCGCTCGAGCTGGCGACGGCTCGCTGGTGTGTGAGCTTCAGCGACGGGCGCCGGTGGCAGGTTCCGCTCCGGGGACAATCTGCCGCTGAGCTGTTTGCCGAGAGCGCGCCGGTTCTTGCGGAGGTGGTGCGCGTCGCGAAGGTGAAGCGGAGCGAGTTCGCACGCAAAGCCTGGCACGACTTCGATCCCGAAGCCGTGCGGCGCTACTGGCAGGTCCTCTCCTGGGTCGACCTGGAACTCAAGCGCTTCAAGGCCTCGCAGCACGCCGAGACCTCGCCGGTCCAGCTGTGGCCGCATCGCTTCGATATCGCGATGCTGTTGTGCTCGGGACGCAAGATCCCCGATACCGATCACGACGATCCGGATGTGAGCGACGAGCAGCTGAACTTTGGTTTCGTACCCGGCGACGACGCCATCCACGAGGCGTACTTCTACGCGACCGCCTATCCGGACCCGATGAAGCGCATGAAGACACGATTGCCGCCGGGCGCGTACTGGCACACGCGCGGCTGGGACGGAGCGGTGCTGCCCTATGCGGAGCTGCGGCGGGCGCGCGACCCCGAGGGACGGTTGCAGCAGTTCTTTCACGCCTTTGCCGACTGGAGCGAATTCCTGCGGAGGGATGAGTGATGGCGCAAGAACCACAAAAGCCGGCGTGGATCGATCTCGGCTCGGTCGAGGAGCTGCGCGCTCGCCCGCTGCGGGAAATCAAGGCGGGCTCGCTGCGCATCGCGCTCTCGTATCGTGACGGACAGTTCGGCGCGATCTCCGGCATCTGCAATCACGTGGGCGGTCCGCTCGGCGACGGGGCGCTCGACGGTGAGTACGTGGTATGCCCGTGGCATCACTACAAGTTTCATCGCAGCACCGGCGACGGCGAGCCTGGCTACGAGGCCGACCGCGTGCCGCAGTACGCGCTCAAGATCGAGAACGGGCGTCTGCTCCTCAATCCGAAACCGGTGAAGGGGCGCAATCACCTGCCGCATGCGCCGCATCCGCTGGCGCGCCAACCCGAGCGTCAGCCCGGCGGCATCCGCATCGTCGGCATCTCGACGACGGTGATGGACGAGCAATATCCGCGCTACTCGACGTCCGAGGCCTTGCTCGGTTACGCGCTGGATCACGCCAAGGACAAAGAGGGCTGCGAGACGCGCCTGATCCGCCTCAACGCGCTCAAGTTCCGCCACTGCGAGGGCTACTACTCGAAGAGCGCGAAGGCCTGCACCTGGCCCTGCTCGATCACCGAGATGGACCAGTCGGACCAGATGGACCAGGTTTACGAGGCGCTGGTGCACTGGGCGGACGTGGCGCTCATCGCCACGCCGATCCGCTGGGGCGCGCCGAGCTCGCTCTACTACAAGATGACCGAGCGCATGAACTGCATCCAGAACCAGATCACGCTGCGCAACGAGGTCCTGATTCGCAACAAGGCGGTCGCTTTCATCATCACCGGCGGGCAGGACAACATCCAGGCCGTCGCCGGGCAGATGCTCGCGTTCTTCAGCGAGCTCGGCTTCGTGTACCCGCCATTTCCGTTCATCGCGCATTCGCTTGGCTGGACGGCGGAGAACATGGAGCGCAACGTGGAGTACGTGCGCCACAGCGAGGCCCTGCGGCAAGGCGCTGCGGAGCTCGTGGGGCGCGCCGTGCACATCGCGCGCGACCTGATCGAGACGCACATGTCGAGCGAACATATCCAACGCGGTGGACGCAAGGCACACAACCCCGCTCATCATCACGCCGAGGCGGGGCCGGTTGTGGAGAAAACGGGCGAATGAGCACTGCTGGAGGACCAATGAGGAGGCTGATCATTTCGATCGCGATTGCAGGCACGGGCATTGCGCTGCTCGCGGCGCTCCCGATGCCTCCCGCAGCGCGCAAGGTTGGTGTCGTCGATCGCCAGTTCGGGCTCGAGCTCCCGGATCCGTACCGCTGGATGGAAGGCGCCAACAATCCGGAATTCCAGTCCTGGCTCAAGGCACAGGGTGAATTCACGCGTGCGCAGCTCGACAGCGCTCCAGGTCTCGGTGAGTGGCAAAAGCGTCTCACCACCGCGAGTGGCGCGACTTCGCTCAATCGCCTGCAGCGCCGTGTCGGCGGACACGTCTTCTTCCTGCGGCTGCAAGGCGGTCGCCAGGGTGTCCTGATGGTGCGCGATGCGGATGGCAAGGAGCGTGTGCTCGTGGATCCGAACTC
Organism: Steroidobacteraceae bacterium; assembly: GCA_036557045.1. Lineage (GTDB taxonomy): Bacteria > Pseudomonadota > Gammaproteobacteria > Steroidobacterales > Steroidobacteraceae > DATBVX01. The sequence continues at coordinate 2,522 of DATBIF010000114.1, read as the reverse complement.
GATGGGTGGAGATCAGCCCGCATCGGTCACCGAGTACAGCGTTTCGCCGGACGCGAAGCTCGTTGCGGTGAACCTCGACCGCGGCGGCAACGAGATCACGACCGTGCAGATTCTCGATGTCGCGACCGGTGCCGCACGCGCGGATGCGTTCGAGCGTGTGTGGGGAGAATTCCCGGTGAGCTGGTTCCCGGATTCGAGCGCCGTGGTCTACGACCAACTCGCTCCGCCCGGAGAGGCGCCCGCCAACGACCCGCTGCAGAACTCGCGCTCGCGCTTTCACAAGCTGGGTCAGCCGGTCGGCGACGATCCCGTATTTCTCGCGAAAGACGTGAACCCACGCGTGCCGCTGGAGCCGCAGGAGTTCTCGATCGTCGATGCGAGCGCCAACTCTGACTGGGCGATCGCGTTGATATCGACGGCGCGCGCCGAGCTGCGCGCCTGCTACGCGCGCCGGTCCGAAGCCTTCGCCGCGAAGGCGCCGTGGCAATGCCCGGTGACCTATGATCACGTCGTTCAATCGCTCGATCTCAAGGGCGACACTCTCTATCTCCTGTCCATGAAGGGGGCGCCGAACGGTCAGATCCTGGCGCTCGACATGAGCCGCGCAAACGCCCGCTTCGAGGACGCGCGCGTTTTCCTGCCGGAATCGGCCGATGCCGTGATCACCGGAATCTGGGCGGCTCGCGATGCGCTCTACGTGCGACGCATGGCCAATGGGCTCGATTCATTGCTGCGCGTGCCGTACGCAGGGGGAGAGCCCAAGAAGCTGCCACTGCCGCTGACTGGAGCGATGTACCTGGTATCGACGCAACCGGCCGAGGACGGCGTGCTCTTCACGCTTCAGAACTGGACCACGCCGCGCGTCGCCTATGTCTACGACCCCGGCACAAACGCGATTAGCGATCTCAAGCTTGGCGCCACCTCGCCGGCCGACTACAGCATGATCACGTCGGTGGAAACAGAGGCGGTGAGCAAGGATGGCACGCGTGTACCGCTTTCGATCGTGTACCGCAATGACGCGAAGCGCGACGGCAGCCACCTCGCGATTCTCGATGGCTACGGTGGATACGGCGTGAGCGAGCAACCGTATTTCGACCCGCTGTTGCTCGAGTGGGTGAAGGCGGGTCACGTGTACGCCGTTGCGCACGTGCGCGGCGGCGGCGAAAAGGGTGACGCATGGCGGCTCGGCGCCAAGGGCGCGACGAAGTACAAGGCCGTGGAAGACTTCGTGGCCTGCGCGCAGCAGCTCGCGAAACTCGGCCTGACCAAGGCGTCACGGATTGCAGCGAGCGGCGCGAGCGCGGGCGGCATCCTGGTCGGCGGTGCGGTCACGCACGCGCCGGATCAGTTCGGCGCGGCGATCATCTCGGTCGGCGTGCTGAATCCGGTGCGCTTGCTGGAGGCGATCAACGGAGCGGACCAGATCGCGGAGCTCGGTGATCCACGCACGCCCGACGGGCTCAAGACGCTTGCCGCGATGGATGCGTATCAGCAGATCCGCGACCACGTGGCGTATCCGGCGATCCTGTTGCCGGTCGGTCTCAACGACAGCCGCGTATCGACGTGGCAGACGGGCAAGTTCGCGGCACGGATGCGCACCGCTACGACGAGCGGCAAGCCGGTGTGGATCCGCACCGACGCCGAGGCGGGGCATCTCGGCGGCAATCTGAACTCGCAAGCCGCTGAGCAGGCGGACATCTACACGTTCATCGAGACGAACCTGAAGTAGACGGCTTGGAAGCAGGTACTCGTGAGCGCAATATCGGGGGGCGATGAGTGACGAGCTGCGTATCCGGTCCCTGGTCGAATGCCCCGAGCATGCGCCGGTTCTCGCGGAATGGTTCCGCGGCGAATGGGATCAACACTTCCGCAACTGGAATTCGCAGCGGATCATCACCGAGTTCTTTACACCGGCACGCGCCTCTTCAGGACTTCCGGTGGTGCTGGTCGCCGAAGCGAACGATATGCCGATCGGCACGGTGATGCTGCGCGCGCAGTGGCGCGAGTCGCACGCACACCTCGGCCCGTGGCTGGGAGGCCTCTTCGTGCTACCGGAATACCGGGGACGCGCGATCGCACGCAAGATGATCGAGGCGCTGGCCGCGGAGGCCGGCAAGCGCGGCTTCACGGAGGTCTACGCGGGCACCAAGAATCTGGGGCGCTTCCTGAGGACGCTGGGCTGGCAGTTCCAGGAGATGATCGGCACCGACAAGGAGTCGATCGGACTGTTTCGCTGGCGGCCGCCATCGACCGACGGGAATCCCAATCCACCAAGGAGCACGCAATGAATTCGAGAGTCACGGGACTGAGAGTTGCCGGCTTCGTGTTCGCCATCGTGTGCATCGCGCACATCTGGCGATTGGTTTCGCACGCGGCGATTCTCGTCGCGGGCTACCCGATTCCGAGCTGGCCGAGCGTCCTCGGTGCGATCGTCGCCGGGTTCCTGAGCGTCTGGATGTGGCGCCTCGCCGCCGGCCCGTCGAGCTGACACTCATAGTGCCTCGCAGCAGCGGAGCCCGGAC
>DATBIF010000113.1:0-9608 GCA_036557045.1 Steroidobacteraceae bacterium | reverse complement strand
TCCGCGACGTGAAGTTCCTGGTCGAGGTGTTTCTCACCTACGCCATCTTCTTCACGCCCGTGCTCTACGAGGCCAGCCTCGTCGGCCAGTGGCGCGACCTGATCCTCCTCAATCCTGTCGCACCGCTCCTCGAAGCGATGTCCGCAACCGCGATCCACAATCAGGCGCCGGATCTCGCGTGGACTGCATACAGTGCCGCTGTCGCATTGTTGCTGCTGGTCGGCGGCTACGCGCTGTTCAAGAAGCTCGAAGCGGGCTTCGCTGAGCACTTCTGAAGGGCGAGCGCATGTCCGACCTGTCCCTGCGAATGGAGCACGTGTACAAGAAATTCTCGCGCGGCGAGCGCCACGATTCGCTGCGCGACATGCTGCCGGCGCTCGCCAAGCGGCTGATGCGCCGGATCACCGCGCCCTCGACCCTGAAGAAGGAGGAATTCTGGGCCCTGAAGGATGTGTCCTTCGAAGTGCACGGCGGCGAGGCGGTCGGCATCATCGGCCACAACGGCGCCGGCAAGAGCACCATGCTCAAGCACCTGAGCGGCATCATGCGCCCCACCATGGGAAAGATCGAAGTGCACGGCCGCCTCTCGGCGCTGATCGAGGTCGGCGCCGGGTTCCATCCCGATCTCACCGGACGCGAGAACATCTTCCTCAATGGCGTAATCCTCGGCATGTCGCGCGCCGAGATTCGCAGCAAGCTCGACGAGATCGTCGCGTTCTCCGGCCTCGAGGAGTTCATCGACACGCCGGTGAAGCGTTATTCATCCGGCATGTATGCCCGCCTCGGCTTCTCGGTGGCGGCGCACATCGAGCCCGACGTCCTCGTGGTCGACGAAGTGCTGAGCGTCGGCGACTTCGCGTTCCAGGCCAAGAGCCTGGAGAAGATGCGCTCCATCCTGCGCGGCGGCGCCACGGTCATCTTCGTCTCGCACAACCTGCGCGCGGTCACCGAGCTTTGTCCGCGTACGCTGCTTCTCAACCATGGCGAACTGATCCAGGACGGCCCGACGCACGAGGTCATCAACACCTACATGGAGGAGCCTGGAACGCGGCGCGCCGAGCGTACCCGGTCACCGGCTACCATCGAAACCGTCCGTCTCTTCGGCGCGCGCGGCGCACGTCTCGATTACGGGGCGGGCGAAGAGGCAACCGTCGAGGTCAGCGTGCGAGCGGCGCAGCGCTGCGGGCCGTTGACATGCCTGCTTTGCGTGCTCGATGACCGGCACGTGCACGTGTTCGATGTTGCGAGCGACGTTCTCGGTCATCATTCCCTGGAGCTCGAGGCGGGTGAAACCTGTGTCTTCCGGTTCCGTCTGCAATTACATCTCGCTCCGGGCAGCTACCACGTCGCCGCCATCATCGGCCGGCTCGACGCGCAGCAGGAGTTCGATCGGCTGGATCCCGCGGCTACGCTGCTGATGCGATCCGCCGTGCCCGTGCGCGGCGCGGCGAATCTTTATCCAACCCTCGAGCTCGTGCGCCACGCGGAGAGTCGGCAGGGACCCCCCTCCTCGATCGCCGCCGGATCCTGAGAGACGTCGGCGGCGAACCCGCTGCGGCCGATGCCGTCCTGGTCGTCGCCGGCTTCCGAACTTGACAAATCTTTGCAGTGAATTTGCCGGATACTATCCCAATGTATACAAAGAGGTCCGTAAACTAGCTCTCCTGAAATCTCCGTTCAGGGAGCGAGCGTGGCAGAAGAAGAGACCACGGCTGCAGATTCGCTACCGCCCAACAGCAGCGCTGTCGCCGCGCTCGTGGAGATCCTCGCGGCGCGCAGATTGCGCGTCTCGTGGTTCGAGCGCTGGCACGCCGACCTCGAAGGCGCGCTGCGCGAGTTGCCGGAAATGCCCACCTGCCCCCACGAGCTCTACCGGCAGCTGATCGAGACTGCCGGCATCCTGCCGAAGCGCGTTGCCCTCGTCACCGAGCACGATACGCCGGTCGCCGTGATCGGCTTGCGGCGCGAGCCCACGCAGTGGCTGCCGGTCACGAGCTGGGTCGCACCCGGCTCGATCGCACCGCACCGCACGGGCTATCTCGTCGCGGCGTTCGCGGCGCTGCGCATGCCCGTGAAGGTCGCATGGTGGCACGAGTCCGAACCTCCTCCCGTGGGCGCCTGTTTGCAGGTGAGCGCGCGCATCCCGACGCACAAGCTGACGTGCGAGGGCGACTTCGAGGCCTATTGGCGGCAATCGGGGCAGATGAAGCACATCCTGCGCGCGCGCAAGAAATGTGCGGCATTCCAGGTTGTCGTGAATCACCCCGGCGCCAATGAGTGGGCGATTAACGGGGCGGGCCGCAAGTGGGCGCCGCCGGGCCTGGCATGGATCCCCGGCATGCGCGACAAGCTCACGGCGGCCCGTTACTGGGAGCCTCGCCAGCGCCTCATAAGCGTCAGCCTGCTCGACGGCGAGCGCATCGCTGCCAGCGCCAATGGGTTCGCATTGGGACGCGAGCTCGTCGGCCTGACCAATTATCGCGAACCAGAATATGACCGCCTCGGTGTCGGCCACCGGGTATTCGACGCGCTGCTGTGGTGCGCTCGCGAGCGCGGCTTCGAAAAGCTCGATTTTGGCGGCGGCCACGAGTACAAGAGCGGCTATGCACCTGAAGACGGCGCGCGCTGGCAGCTCACGTTTGCCCCGGACGGGATCGAAGCCCTGCGCGTCGGGCGCGCGCTGCTGACGCACATGCGGCGACTGGTCGCGTCGCGCGCCAGCGGCTGACCGACGCAGTCCCGCATGCTCAGGCCCGCCGAAGCAGCCGTGAGCAGTGTGGAAGGCGGCGCGAACCTCTACCGGCGCACGGCGCAGTTCTACGATCTCGACTGGTACGCCGACCTGTCGGCATCGGACGTGCCCTTCTACCTGCGTTACGCGCGGGCTTTCGGCCGTGACGTGCTGGATCTCGCCTGCGGCACCGGACGGGTCGCGATTCCGTTGGCCGGTGACGGTCACACGGTCGTCGGCCTCGACCTCTCGGAAGAGATGCTGGAGCAGTTTCGCCGCAAGCGCGCAGCGCTGCCGGCGCAGGTCCGCGAGCGGATCTCAATGGTCTGCTCCGACATGTGCGAATTCGATCTCGGGCGCAAGTTCTCCCTGATCGTCATCCCGGCTCGCAGCTTCCAGGCTCTGCTCAGCGAGGAACGCCAGCGCCAATGCCTGAGGCGCATTCGCAGCCACCTGCGCGAGGACGGCATACTGATCCTGACGGCGCTCGACATGCAGCGGCTGGTGCGCGAACCCGCGTTTGCCATGGAGAGGAAGAGCTGGGAGAAGCCGCTGCAGGGCGGCGGTACGGTGACGAAGTTCGTGCGGGGCAAAGGCGTCGAGCAGGACGGAGCGGTCGTGCACCTGGAGGCCATCTACCGCGTCAGCATGCCCGGGGAGCCCGCGCAGGAGATCCGCGAAACGATGTCGCTCAGCTCCCTGACCTGCGAACAACTCGGAGCCCTGCTGCAAACCGAACAGCTCCGCATCGCCAGCGCCTACGGCGGATACGATCGTCGCCCCGTGCGGCCCGGCTCCGACACGATCGTGGTATGCCGGCACACTGGTACGCGCGCAGGGTTGCTGACAGGCCTGCGCCGGCTGTTTTGCTGATGCTCACGCGACCGCGGAGCACCACACGTACAGCACCATGCGATCACGGCCGCTGCGCTTGAGGATGCGCCACGCGCGGCGCGCTCCCGATCAGTCTCAACCACTCAGCTTCTCGGAGCGCGTGCTCATGAGCGTGCGGGCGCGACGCACGAGCGCTCGGCAAGCGCTAAGGACTCGGCCGCCATAGCGGGCGCGCACCCTGTCGAGCAACGGCGAGATCTGCACATACGACTTGGTTCCGCGTGGCGGCGACCAGTCGTCCTTGTAGGAAAATCCGCCGCCGATATCGATCGCCGTGTAGCCCTGTTCGCGTCCCCAGCGATATACACGCGCCAGCAACGCATTGCCGACCCCCAGATGATCGAACTGCGGCGCGCGATACGTGTCGATGCACACCAGCTCGCGCCGGTGCAGAAGAATGTTCTGGCCGGCGGCCAGGTCACCATCGCTCGAGAGCGTGAGCGTGAAGAACTTCCCGAGCTGCTCGAGGTGACGCGCCGCCAGCAGCCGATGCTGAGTACGCGGCAACTCGGCACTCGCATCCGCGCGCCACTTGCGTTCGCAATTGCGGATCACCCACTCCGCCGCACCGGGCGCGTTGATGGTGAGCGGCAGGGCGCCGGAGCGGCGCTCGGCCCGCCGGATCGTGCGTGCGCAATCGGTGCTCTTCCAATGGGCTTCGAAGTCGGCGCTGAGCAGCGTTCCATAGGTGGACTCGGTATCCACGTGCCAGATGCGTCCGCCGACCTCGGGCACCGGAGCGCTCGCGCGCCACCAGGCGATCTTGCTGCGAAACGGCAAGCGCCGCAGCATCTCCTCCTGTATGGCCGGCTCGCCCAGCCCCACGAAATCAGGAATGACCCACTGCGTGACGGGCGTCCAGTTCAAGCCTCCTCGCTCACGTTGAAAGGCCATGAGCCCGACCGCCTTCCCGGAATCGGTGGCGATCACGACCCGGCGTTCCTCTCCGTCCGCGAGCGTGGCGAGCTCGCGATAGAGCGTCGTTGGCCATTCGGGATGTTCGCGCAGATCGCGCGCTGCTGCCTCCGCCAACGTCGACCAGCGTTCCTCGACCGACAGCCGCATCAGGTCGCCCCGCCGGTTTGTCCGGGCCGGCTCACAGGAGATAACCGCGTTGCTCGATGGCGTCGTCGGCACGCCGAGACAGCCCCGGACCGGCGCGATTGCCAAACGCTGCTGGCAGGACGTACAGAGGATCAAAGACCAAGCAGGGACGCTACCAAGTTGCGCTGGATCTCGTTCGCGCCCGAATACAGGCGGCTGCCGATGGCGTCGCGCAGCTGGCGTTCGAGCTCGAGTTCGGTCATGTAGCCGCTACCCCCGTGGATCTGTATCGCATCCTCGCAGCTGCGGACCCAGGACTCGCTGATGTGCAGCTTGGCGAGGGAGGCTTCCAGTATGGCCGTTCGCCCCAGGCCTCGCACATAGGCGCACTGATACGCCAGAGCACGGGCCGTCTCGAGGCGCAGCTTCATGTCCACGATCTTGCTGCTGATGAGCTGGAACTTGCCGATCGATTGACCGAACTGCTTGCGCTGCTTGGCGTAAGCAATGCAGGTGTTGAGCAACCATTCCATGCAGCCGACGGCGCTCGCCAGGATCGAACCCCGCTCCCACGTCATCGAGTGCGTGAAGAGACTGGCCCCTGCGCCTTCCTTGCCCAGACGATTCGATTCCGGCACCTCGCACTTTTCGAAGAAGATCTCGGACATCGGGCTGGTTCGCAAGCCCATCTTGTCGAGCGGGCGCACGTTCGGTATGCCGAGAAAGGACTTCTCCACCAGGAACGCGGAAATGCCGCCGGCACCCTTGGACTTGTCGGTAGTGGCGAATACGACCAGGAGATCGGCCACCGGCCCGTTCGTTACGAACGTCTTGCTGCCGTTGAGGACGTAGCGATCGCCCTTGAGAGTGGCGGTCGTGCGCATGCTGTAGGCGTCCGATCCGCTGCCGGGCTCGGTCATGGCGTTGCCGCCGATCAGACTGCCGTCGCACAGGCCGGGCAGGTACTTGCGCTTCTGCTCCGGCGTCCCGAATGCAACCAGTGGGGCGCAGGCTGTCCACATGTGCGCATTGATCGAGAAGATCAGTCCGTTGTCACGGCACGCATATCCCAACCGCTCCAGCGCACCCACCGTGGTCAGGGCGTCCTGCTCCAACCCCCCGTATTCCGCCGGTACGGCCATGCCCTGAATGCCCATGGCAGCACATCTGCGCCATCCCTCCTGGTCAAAAATCGAGTCACGGTCGCGCCGGATCACATCGCGGCTCAACTCCGATGACGCGAACCGTTCGATCGCGTCGAAAAGCTCGCGCTGCGCCGCAGACCAGGAGAAGTCCATCAGTTACTCCACGATTCGCTTAGCGCGTCTTGAGCGCCTGGTAGTCGGTCTTGTCGGTGGACGTCTTCGGCAGCTGGTCATGAACAGTAAAAGTGTCCGGGACCATATAGAGAGGCAGGTGCTGCGAGCAGAAGGTCTTGAGTTCTACCAGGCTGGGGCGCCTGACGCCGCCGACCGCAAGGTGTGCCTTGATGCGCACGCCTTCGAGCTCGTCCGGCAAAGCCACCACGGCCGCTTCGCTGACCCCGGGATACCGATTGAGGCACACCTCGATCTCAGCGAGCTCGACCCGGTTGCCGCGTCTTTTCACCATGCGATCGCGCCTGCCGACATAGCGGTAATTGCCGTCCTCCATGAGGACGACGATGTCGCCGGTCTTATACCAGCGCCGGCCGTCACCTCGTGAGGGCAGGAAGGAGGCGGAGCTGCGCTCCGGCATCCCCCAGTAGCCGAGCATGACGTTGCCTCCGGCGATGCATAGCTCGCCTTCCTCGCCTGCGGCGACGGGTTCACCCTTCGTGTCGACCACGACGCTCTCGAGGTTGGAGCAGGTCTTGCCGATCGGGTACGGTTCAACACGTTCCTCCGGGATGACAGCGGGTATCTCGTACCAGGTGCAGACATTGGTTTCGGTGGGGCCATACAGATTGAAATAGCGAGGCGCCGGAACGAACTGCTTGAAGGATCGCAGGCGGATCGTGGGAAAGACTTCACCCGCGAACAGGACCATCCGCAGACTGGAGAGATCGTGCTCCTGCAGGCGTCCGAACTGCGCCATCATGTTCAGCGTCGAGGGGGCCGAGTACCAGATACTGATGCGATGCTGGGCAATGAGACCCGCCAACCCTTGTGGCTCTTTTCCCAGTTCGGCGGGTATCAGCACGATGGTGCCGCCGTGCTTGAGCGCCACGTACAGGTCAAAGATCGACAGGTCGAAGTGAAAGGGAGCGTGGGACGAGAAGATGTCCGACGGCTGCGGCTCGAACGTGCTCGAGCACCAGTCCACGAAGTCCAGGGCGTTACGGTGCGAGAGCATGACGCCTTTGGGCGTTCCGGTGGACCCCGACGTGTACAGGATATAAGCGAGATCCTGCTCCGCCGTGTCCACGGTCGCGCCGCGGCGAGCAGGTGATTGCAGGTCGAGTTCGTCCAGCGACGCCTCCAGGTGATCCACGCTGCTGGCCTCGACCACGATCAGATCTGGCAGACGTCCGAGCTTGCCGCTCTCCTCACGATAGGCGGCTTCGAAGCGCCGCTCGATGATCGTCGCCTTGACTGTGCAGTCGTGATGCACATACGCACCGCGCGCGGCGGGTGCCATCGGATCCGCAGGGACATAGGCGGCACCCGCCTTGAGTATGCCAAGCATGGACGCAACGCCACAGGCGCTCTTGCCCAAGCAGAGACCAATGCGGTCACCGGGCTCGACTCCGATCGCGATCAGCCGGTCTCGGACCCGATCTGACAGGCGGCCCAGGCGTCGGTAGTCTACCCGCTGAGCGGTGCCCCCCTCGATGATGGCGGTGTGCGTGGGCCTGCCACGGACCGCTTCGTCCAGGACGTTATGCAGACCCATCGGGTCCCGTTCCCGCCGTCTTGCCGCGGACCAGCTGCGTGATGAGCTCGATGGTGTCCAGGTGAGCAGCATCGACCTCGGCCGCGTCGATCGAGATCGAGAATTCCTTCTCGAGGAAGAGCACGAGCTTGAGAGTAGCCATCGAGTCGAGGATGGCCGTGCTCAACAACGGCGTCGTGTCCGTCAACTCACCAGGGTCTTGCCCTTCGAGTATGTCGTTCAAGATGAATGCCCGAACGGACTGCTCGATCCGGGGTGCGCCGCCCATGCCAGTCTCCCAACGCCTAAAGCACCGCGCTCCTCTCGGTGGACCAAGCAAACTTGACGGGCGCGGTTTGCGGGTCACATCGTAGGTGAGTCACGGAGGGTCGTCCATAGAACTGCTCCACAGAACGGCTCGCCATTGACCACCCTTTTGGGGCCGGCAACCGCAAGGCGACACTGCCGATTCCACTCGAAGCGCGCAAACTGGTAGCGTGCACGGCGTGCGGGTCGGACGGGCTGTCAAACAAGTTTGCTACGTCATCGAGGAGTGCGTTCGCATCGTCGGCATGCTCGTGCTGTCTGCGGCCGCGCGCGTGCTGCCCGGCCGTTGGGCCGTGGGGATTGCGAACATCCTGCCGGTGTTCCTGATCGCGCTGCCGCAGCCTGGACTACAGGCGTACTGGGAACTGCGTAGCGCATTCGGCTCGAGCCGGCTCAGATCTTTCTCCCTCGCCTGGGCAAGGCTCGCCAGACCGTTTCGTGATTTCGTCGTTCACAAGCGTATCGCGTTCGCGCGCGAAGACACCGCGCAGTGGCGCATCGTTGAGCGCAACGTCGGCGCGATCAACATGCTGCGGGCGTCCGGGAAGCCCTACATTGTGGCGCCGGGACATTTCGCGCAACCAACGATGCTCGCGATGTTCGCTCCGCAGATCACGCCCGGACGCGCGGTCGCCCTCAGCAACAGCGCTCCGCAGAAGATTCGCACGCTCAAGGATCTGCGCACCTGGATACAGGCGCGCACGTTGTTCGTGGCCATGCGCTCGTGCTGGCGCAGGCCGTTTGAGCTGGTCCTCAACGGCCAGGATCCGTTTCCGTCGCGTACCCTCCTCAACCGGCTGCTGGAGCCCGGGAACGTCGTGTTCATCCACATCGACGCGCCGTGGGAAGGCAAGTCGACCAAGGGCTCGTTTCGCCGCCCCTTTGCCGGCGATCGGGAACACACCTTTGCCACCGGCGCGGTACAACTCGCGCGGCTCGCCCAATGCCCGATCATCAGCTGCGTCTATTTGTCGGATCGAGACGGGACGCGTGTCCTCGAGTGGGGAGAGGTCATCCGGCCTGCGTCGGAGCCGGCATCCAGCGATGTGGACGTGATGAACCGCCTGCTCGATGTACTCGAGGCTCCGATCGGGGAACACCCGACGCAATACATCCAGGAGATCGGCTACGGGCGGCGATGGAACCCGAAGACGCGTTGCTGGCAGGATTTGCCCGCGTGACTGTGCACGGGAAACAAGCAAGGGCGAAGGTCGCCTGCGGACCTGGGCGACAACTGCCACGTAGGCGCCGCAAGCAGCGTGCTCAGTCCGGGCGACCTTGGTGTCGAGCCGAGGTCGAGTCGTTGGAGCCCTCGCGTGACTCGGCCCTCATGGAGTCGAGCGCACTGCGCGCCTCGATGATTGCACCGCGAACATAATTGAGATCCCAGCGAGCGCGGAACAGCCGGCGTGCATCTCCACTCGACGCCGCAGCAAGTATCGCCACATATTCCTGCGCCAGTTGCCGGATCAGGTGACGCGGTGTTCCCCACCAGGTCTTCACCCTGGTACGACCGCCGTCGGTCATCGCCAGTCGGTACTGTCCGCGACCGAAGCGAATTGCGCGATTCAGCACCCAGGCCTTGTCCATCTGTTCGCGACGGATGAAGTGCTCGACCACTGCATCGCGCACGTGCCAGGCCTGGTGTCCCGAACGCAACAGCCGGCGCACGAGCTCGGTCTCACTGCCCATCGCGTAACTGCTTCCACGCGGACCGATCGAGGCATCGAATCGCATGCCGTCGACCAGAACCGAAGAG
>DATBIF010000112.1:0-10270 GCA_036557045.1 Steroidobacteraceae bacterium | reverse complement strand
GTAGCCCTCGGCGATCAGGCGCTCGGTGAGCGTGCGCCCGACGTTGGGCTCATCCTCGACCACGAGAATGCGGGCCGGCGCGCTCATGCCGGCTCCTCGGCGCGGCGGAATATCAGCCGCGTCTCGAATCCTGCGCCAGGTTGTGAGCGATATTCGGCGTCGCCGCCCATGCGTCGCATCAGCATGCGAATCAGGTAGAGCCCGACGCCGGCGCCCTGAGAACGTTCGCCGCGGAAGAAAAGTGTGCCGAGCCGCAAGGCGTCACCGCTGAAGCCGCGGCCCTGGTCGGCGAAGCTGACGGTCACTGTGTGCGCCGCGCGCTCGATGGCGATGCGCGCCTTGGCGGGCGTCGCCTGCGAATGGCGCAGCGTATTCTCGACGAGGTTGCGCACGATCACCCTGAGCGCGTTGCGATCGGCGAGCACCAGTGCCTCGCCGGACGGGCTGGCGGGTTGCAGATCGACGTCGAGCTGCGGGCTTTCTGCCTTCACGCCCTCCACCTGGCGTTCCAGCCAGGCGCCGATGGGCAGCGGTTGCAGGTCGAGCACGCCGCCGCCCTCGAGGCGCGCCAGTTCGAGCGTTCTCTCCACCTGTGCTTCCAGCCTGCTCGTGTCCTCGAGCAGTCGGTGGATCAGTGGGCTCGCGGGACCGGCATCGGCCAGCGATTCAGCCTGGAGTCGAATGCTGGTGAGGGGCGTGCGCAGCTCGTGGGTCACGGAAGCAAAGAATGCCCGCGAAGCGCGCGTGCGTCGCTGATCGCGCAGGTAGAGCCAGACGAGCGCGACCGAAAGCCCGGTGAGGAGCACGAGGAGCGTGCCTCCTTCCCAGACGAGCATGCGCTGCGTGACGCGCCACTGAGCGTGAGCCGCGGAACTATCCTGGGCCACGATCTGCTGCAGCTCCTCGATCTTGACGGCCTGCTGGCGCACGACCCAGCCCCACCAGAACATCAGTGCAAAAAGCAGCAACAGCCAGAGCGCCGCCACCAGCACCAGCCAGCGCACGTTTCTTCGGGCAGTGATCAGAGGAGCAGCCATGGGCTACGAGGCGGGAAGCGTGCCGAGCGCCGCCTCCAGGGCTGAAACGAACGTTTCGAGATCGGCGTGCGTATGTGCGGTCGACAGGAAACCGACTTCAAAGCCGCTGGGCGCCAGGTAGATGCCGCGATCGAGGAGCGCATGGAAGAGAAGCGCGAAGCGCTGCTTCTGCACCGCGGGAATCGCCGCGACGCTGCGCACGACGGTGTCGCGCGGTGCGCCGTCCACGAGCCAGAAGAGTGAGCCCTCTCGTTGCATCTGCAGGTCGGCTCCCGCGCGGGCAATCGCCGCTTGCAGCGCTTCGGCGAGCAGTGCCCCCAGGCGGTCGAGCGCCGCGTACGGTGAATGAGATTCGAGCTTGGCGAGCGTGGCGAGGCCCGCAGCCATTGCCACCGGGTTGGCGCTCAACGTGCCTGCCTGGTAGACGGGCCCGGCCGGCGCGATCTGTTCCATCAGGTCGCGGCGTCCGCCGAATGCGCCGACCGGAAATCCGCCGCCGATCACCTTGCCGTAGGTGACGAGGTCAGGCTTCACACCCAAGCGCTCCGCCATGCCGCCGAGAGCGACGCGAAAGCCGCTGATGACTTCATCGAAGATGACGAGCGCGCCATGCGCGCGCGCCAGGGTCACGAGCTCGTGCAGGAACTCCGGCCGTTGCGGCAGCAGGCCGTAGTTGGCCGGCAGCGGCTCGATGATCACCGCCGCAATGCTTGAGCCATGACGCTCGAACGCCTCGTGCAGAGCCGCCGAATCATCGAGGGGAACGACGAGGGTATTGGCTGCGGTCTCTGCGCTGACCCCGGCGCTGTCCGGACTCGCCGCTTCGGCCAGACCCGAGCCCGCTTTGACCAGCATGGAATCGACGTGGCCGTGATAGCAGCCGTGGAACTTGAGAATGCGCGGGCGGCTGGTGGCTGCACGCGCGAGCCGTAAGGCCGACATCACGGCCTCGGTACCCGAATTCACGAAACGGATCTGCTCGACCCACGGAATCCGGCGGCAGATCCACTCGGCGAGCTCCAGCGAGCCGGATTCGGCCGCCCCGTAGGACCAACCGCGACTCATCGCGCTTTCGACGGCCGCGCGCACGTGCGAGTCCTGGTGTCCGAAGATGAGTGGGCCCCACGACATGCAGAAGTCGATGTAGATGTTGCCGTCGACATCAATGAGCCGGCTCCCGGTCGCTTCGCGAATGAAGCGTGGCACGCCGCCGACGCCGCGAAAGGCGCGCACCGGCGAATGCACGCCGCCCGGTGTGACGCGACGCGCACGTTCGAAGAGCGCCGCCGAGCGATCCGACTTCATTGCCCTGCCAGCCAGCGGCGCGCGTAGCGTGCGCCGTAGGTGATGATCATCGAGGCGCCGGCGCGCACGAACCCCGTCCAGCACTCGACGTGGGCATTCGGGGCGTCCATGAGCTGCTGTGCGGCGAGCGCCTCGAACGCGCCGTACTCGCCACTCACTTCGTATACGGCCCAGGGGCGAGGAATGCGGGCGGACAGGTCCTTGAGAATGTCGAGGTAGGGAAGGCCCGGCTTCACCATCAGGATATCGGCGCCTTCGTCGGCATCGCGCTGCGAGCTGAGGTACGCATCGTCCGCACGCGCGGGATCGATCTGGTAGCTCGCGCGATCCTTGAGCTTCGCCTTCGGCGCCGAGTCGGCCGCCTCGCGAAAGGGTCCGTAGAAGCGCGAATTGAACTTGGCGGAATAACTCATGAGGAGCGTCCGCTCGCAGCCGCCGCCATCCAGTGCCTGGCGAATCGCGGCGACGCGACCGTCCATCATGTCGCTCGGGGCGACGCAACTCGCGCCGGCCTGTGCGTACTCGAGTGCCGCGCGCGCGAGCTGCTCGACGCTCGCGTCATTGATCACGTGATCCTGCTCGTGATTGAGCACGCCGCAATGTCCGTGAGTCGTGAAGGAGCACAGGCACACGTCGACCGCGATCCACAGGTCGGCGCCGAAGCGCTGGCGCAGGGCGGCGATCTGTCGCGCAGTGAAATCGAAGCGGATGTCGGTATCGCGTTTCGCGCCGGGCACGCCGAAGATCAGGATCTTGTCGGTGCCGGCCTCGAGATCCTGCTCGACCTGCTTGAGGAAGCTGTCGGCGGTTTCGCGGAAAACGCCCGGCAGGCCGGGGACGTCCTCGCGGCGCGGGAGCCCCTCGACGACGAAGTGCGGCTGGATGAGCTGCGTCGGCGCGACACGCACCTCGCGCGTCAGCTCGCGGATGTGCCGGTCCTGGCGCAGACGCCTGAGCGTCAATCCGTAGCGTGCGTCGCCGGGTCGATCTGTAGCCATCGTCGCCACTCGTGAACGGATGGGAAAACGGTAAGGTTGCTGATCCCGGCCGCGCGGATGATGTGCGCGGTCTTGCCGGGGCCGCACGCATGATGAACCGAGGCGGGCAAGCGTGACCAGAGTTCGCGGAACTGGCTGCCGCTCGCCCAGTAGACATGCGTGAGCGCTGCCGGGTTGGGTATCGACTGGGTACCGACCTCGGGCAGACGGTAGGTGCCGATCACTTCGCCGCCGGGCCAATGATCGGCCGCGGCTGCATGGCTCAGGACCTGCCACTTCTCGAGTGGCGGGAGGCCGAGCACCGCTTCGGCGAGTGTCGGGGCGATCGATTCGTAGCCGAGGCCTTCCGCGCACCCTTCGACCCATACGCCGAGCCGTGCCAGGCGAAACCAGCTTGCGCTGCCCGAAGTCCAGACGCGATGGGTGCTCAGGCGTCCTGCGGCACGTCGCGGCAGCGCGCGGCTGTGAGCGATGAAAACGGGAGCGGCGCTGTCGCGAAACGCAGCATCCACCGCGTGGGCGATCTCGGTCGGCGGAATATCGCTCGACTCGCGCGCGTTGAAGCCGTCCCACCAGCGAGCCGGCGTGCGGGGCGCGGGTGGCATGCCAAGCCAGGTCACGCGATCCATCGGCTCGTCACTCGGGCCGGCGCCACGGACGTACATCAACGCTCCGAACGCAGGATGATCGATGCAGGTCGCCCCGAAGCGCTGGTGGCAGCCGCCGCCGCTTTGCGCGAGCACCTGTCGTTCGTAGCCGACGAGCTGCGCGCTGCTCGCGTCGTGCAGCGGTGACAGGGCAGTGCGCACCTCGTTCGCGTCTGCACGGCATTCGACCGCCAACGCGCCCTGGCCAGGGGCGCTTGGACAATCCGTCAACGGCAGGACCATCCAGCGGACGTCTTGCAGCAGGGGTCGCAGCTTGTCGCGACCGCCGTCCGCGCGCGCGTCGCGCCACAGCCGGATCAAGCCTGCGAACGCGAGCACGACGCCGTCCAGCCGCCGTGCACTGCCTTCGGGCTCATGCACTCGCCCGAGGCGGGTGTCGACGTTGCCGCGAATCTCTACGCATTCAACCTTCGCCGCACCATCGCCGGGAAGCGCGCGCGCCAGGAAGCGCGGAACGTTTTCCAGGCGGCGGGGCGCAGAGGTGCCGATGCGCAGCGTGTGCCGGTTCTGAGCGCGGGCCGCCGCATCTGCGCGAAACACGATCACGTCGCGCGGGTTCTCACGTGTCGGGATGGCCGCGAGCGTGAGCTCGGCCGGCCGCTCGAGGCTCAGATCCTTGAGGGAGTGAACGGTGAGGTCGACGTTGCCCGCGAGGAGCGCAGCGTCGATTTCTGCGGAGAAGAAGTCCTTGCCTTCGACGCGGCTGAGCGCGGTGTCCGTGATCCGATCGCCGCGCGTCTCGATGGGAACGAGTTCGACGCGCGTCCCGGGATTGAGAGCCTCGATGCGTCCGGCGACCCACAGACTCTGCGCCCACGCGAGTGCCGATCGCCGGGTGCCGAGCCGCAGCGCTCCCATGGATCAGGCGCTGTGGGCGAAGAGGGAGAGATCTTCCCAGCCGTGCGCGACGCCGGCGCCGCCGCCGAGCCCGCGCAGCTGCGCGCGTTCGCGGCAGGCATTGCGCGCATGGAGCACTTGCACACGACGCCGCTCGGAGTTGGCGGATTGCAGGGCGAAGAGATCGACCAGCGTCGCGAAGCGATCGAGGTTGGCCCAGAGAGAATCGCCTGGCGTGAGCTTTCCAAGATGGAGCAGGTGGCCCGGCTTCGATCCACGATCCTTCCAGGCCTGCACGCGCGCGGGATCGCGCTCACGATTCGGCGGCACGCAGACGACGACGTTGGTGGCTGTGCGCCACGCCGCGAGCTCGGCCTGGAGATCGCCGCCCAGCAACTGGACCTGGTCGGCGTGATCGGCCTGTCGACGCAGCCCGCTCAGAAGCGCAGCGGCGCGTTCGGGCGTGCGATTGGCGATGCACAGGGGACGGCCCGAGAGATACGGGAGGATGGCAGCAGCCATTTCACCGGCACCGATGAGCAGCGTCGGCTCGTTGGCCTGTGCACCGAGCAGGGCGCGTACCAGGCTGCCGTAGGTCGCGGCGCCAAGACCGGTGAGGTGATGTGAGCGGACCTCCTTCACATCCTCGAACAGCTTGCGCATCAGGGAGTCGAGCCCACGCGCCTTTTCCGTGTGCTGTGTGCGATAGGCCTGCCAGCTCTGCTTGAACTGACCAAAGACTTCGGATTCGCCCGGGACCTCGCTCTCGAGGCCGCTGGCGATGCGCAGGAGCAGGTCGTAGGCGTCGACGCCGCGATGCAACTCGACGTCGACCCGCTCATCCCGGGCGGCGTTTGCGATCGCGGTATCGGTGGTCCGGGTGATCAACAATCGGCGCAGGCAGGTCTCGATGGCGAAGCGGTCATGATCCGCGGCGAACGCCACGAACGTACCGGCCGGCTTCGCCTGCTTGCGTTGGTGAGCGACCAGAAGCTGCTCGAAGACCATGGCGCGCATGCTACGAGCCGGGCACTCGCAACTTGTCATGTGAGTGTCACTCGACGTGCGCAAATCCTCAGTTCGGACCGCATCTTGCGCCTGAAACCTGACGCAAGTGAGAATGATTCCCAACTAGCGCAACTCCACATAAGGCGAGCGGCGCGGCTCACCAGCCGCTTGCGTCTCGCAGCTACATCACGGCACGCATCAGCAGAGCGACACCCAATGCGAAGCCTCCGAGATACGTGCCGAGCGCGCCCGCGGCGCGCAGCGGATGCGGGGGCGCGTTGAAACTCGACGTCATCAACATGCCCAGCGCGTGCAGGACGCGGCAGATCGTCACGATGATCGCGACCCAGGCAATCCATCCGCCGGCACCGGACAGCAGGAAGTACAGAAACAGCGCGACGAACAGCGGCGTGTACTCGGCGGCGTTGCCGTGCGCGCGCACGGCCTTGCTCATCGCGCCGGAAGGATCGCTGCCCGAGCCGATCCCGGTTTTCGTGCGCCCGCGCGTCATCGAGACATGCAGCGCCAGCGCGAAATAGAGCAGCACGAGGATCGCAGAGCAGATCAGGAAGGCGTTCATGCCACTTCTCCTTGCCAGGGTTGAGCGGCCCTAGTGTGCACTCAT
Organism: Steroidobacteraceae bacterium; assembly: GCA_036557045.1. Classification (GTDB taxonomy): domain Bacteria; phylum Pseudomonadota; class Gammaproteobacteria; order Steroidobacterales; family Steroidobacteraceae; genus DATBVX01. The sequence continues at coordinate 3,792 of DATBIF010000112.1, read as the reverse complement.
TCCGGGCGCGAGGTAGGATGCGCCGCCACGAGTTGTGCCCGGAGAGGTGGCAGAGCGGTTGAATGCACCGGTCTTGAAAACCGGCAAGGTCGCAAGACCTTCGCGAGTTCGAATCTCGCCCTCTCCGCCATCGGCCGGTTACCAGACGCAAGCTCATTGAGGAGGCGCCGTTGTTGGGGTTTGTGAGTTCACGGAGAGCCCGAACGATCTTCGTCGTTGCGGTGGTGTGTGCTGGCGTCGGGGCGGCACGCGCCGCGGAAGAGCACGCACACCCGATACCCGAAAAGCTGGGCAACGTCACCTTCAAGACTTCGTGCTCACCCGAGGTGCAGGCGCCGTTCAATCGTGCGGTCGCGCTCCTGCATTCCTTTACGTACCAAGCTGCCGAGCAGGCGTTTCGCGACGTGTCGCGCAGGGATCCGAAATGCGCGATGGCGCATTGGGGTGTCGCGCTCTCGTACTACCACCCGCTATGGGAAGCGCCGGATGCTGCGCACCTGCGTGCCGGGCTCAACGAAGTCGATGCCGCTCGAGCACTCGACGCGACGGCGCGCGAGCAGGCCTACATCGAAGCCGCCGGCGCGTACTACCGCGAGTCGAACCAGCTCTCGTATGCCGAGCGCGCGCGTGCCTACGAGCAGGCGATGGCCGGCGTCGCGGCGCGCTACCCGGACGATGTCGAAGCCCGGATCTTTCATGCGTTGAGCCTGCTCGCGACTGCTTCCCCGACTGACCGCACGCATGCAAAACAGAAGCAGGCTATCCAGATCCTTGAACCGCTGTATCTCAAGTACCCGGACCATCCGGGCCTCGCGCACTACCTGATTCACGCCTGCGACAGCTCCGAGCTGGCGGCGCGTGGACTCGCGGCTGCGCGTGCCTATTCGCAGATCGCGCCCTCGGCGCCGCACGCGCTGCACATGCCGTCGCACATCTTCACGCGGCTCGGCCTGTGGGATGACTCGGTGGCGTCCAATCTCGCCGCGCGCGACGCGGCTCGCGCCCAGGGGGACGTGGGCGAGGAATTGCATTCCATGGACTACCTCACCTACGCATACCTGCAACTGGGAAGGGTCAGCGAGGCGCAGCAGATCGTGAGCGACGCGGCAGCCCGCACGTCTTTGTCCGGCGCCGAGTTCAAGATCGGCTACGCCGCCAACGCGATGCCCGTCCGCCTCGCGATCGAGCAGGGCCGGTGGGCGACGGCCGCGAAGCTCGAGCCGCTCGCGGGCTCGCCGCCGCAGGTCGCCGCGATCGTGTATTGGGCGCGCGCGGTCGGACAGGCCCGCGGCAACCCGCCGCAGAACGATGCAGCGGACATCGCCAGGATTGCCGAGTGCCGGCAGGAACTGGAGACCGCCGGTAGCCAGTACTGGGCCACTCAGACGGGTGTCCTCGAGCAGGAGGCGCGTGCGTGGACCGCCGTGGCCGGTGGCGATGCGCAGAAGGGAATCGACCTGATGCGCGCGGCGGCGGACAAGGAAGACGCAGTCGAGAAGCTCCCGTTGACGCCGGGACCGATCGTCCCCGCGCGCGAGCAGCTGGGCGAAATACTGCTCGCCGCCGGTCGGCCTGCCGATGCGCTCAGCGAGTTTCAGAGTGCGCTGAAGGGCGCGCCCGGGCGCCGTGGAGCACTGCAGGGCGTGGCACGGGCCCAGGAGCAGCTTGCCAGGCAGTGAAACCGGGCGCCGATGCCAGTGTTCGTGGTCTCGCGACGGGAGCTGCCCGGCTTCGAGGGTGCGGCGATCGCGCAGGCGCGTGACTCTCTACAGGCCGGTTCAGCGATCGAGCGCGGGGTAGTACCTGAACAGATCCTCGTTGTTGAACGCGAGCCGCCGGCCCGACGCCACGTAGCGCGCGATGCGCGGCCGCGAGAAGACCTTGTCATGGAGCTTGCGCAGGCGAGGGCGGCTGCGCAGCGCCCGGCGAGTCGCCCTGGGAAAGGCGTATAGCAGGCCCGCGATGACTTGCGCCATGGAGAGATCCACGTAGGTCAGGCGCGCGCCGACGAGCCAGCCGCTGCGGGTGTGATTGCGCGTGATCACGCGTTCGAAGTAGTCGAAGAACTTCGGCAGGCGCACCGACAGGAAGTCCTGCGTGCGTCGCCTGGCCGCCGCCTTTTGTTCTTCGTAGGCATAGCCATCGCCGAGCGGGTGATGGGTATGGAAGATTTCGAGGTAGAAGTCCGAGATCGTGAGTTGCAGCTGGTGCGTCCACAGCCTGCCGGCGTTGTCACGCGGTGCCAGGTGCAGCCGCTCGCCGAGATAGAGCAGGATGTTCGGCGTCTGCGAGATCAGCTGCCTGCCGGACTTGAGAACCGGCACTGCGAAGGGCACGCGTTCCACCCCGCGCGCTTCGAGCATGCGGAGAATCGCGGGGACGCCGCCGCCCTCGTTCTCCGGGACCAGCGCAATGTCGACATACTTCGCACGGGCTTCCTCCAGCGCGAGGCGCACGAATTCACCACGTCCCTGGATGCCGGGCCAGTAGTACAGCTTGTAGCTCATGGGCCTCTCCTCGCGCCGCGGGCAGCGCGTGGAGCATATCAGTGCAGCGCTTCGGCGTTGGCCGCGTCGGGTGCGGCCGGGGGGCGTTTCGGGAGCTTGAAGAGCAGGAGCAGCGGCAGCGCGAGTAGCGCCAGCGCGCTGATCACGGCGAAGACATTCTCGTAGCCGATCACCATCGCCTGCTGCTGGACCTGCATCGTCAGCAAGGCTGTGGCGCGATCGCCCACGAGTTGCGTTGCGGCGGCCAGGCGCTGCGGATCGAACGCCGAGAAGTACTCGACGAGGCGCGATTGATTGGCTGCGGCCGAGTGCGTGAGCAGGGTTCCGGCGATCGAAATGCCGATGGCGCCGCTCAGGGTACGCCCCAACGTGACCAGCACCGCGCCCTCGGTGCGCAATTGCGCAGGAAGCGTCGCATACGCCGCCGCATTGATGCAGAGGAACGTCAGACCCATGCCGACGCCCTGGAAGAACGTGATCGTGCCGATGCTCGCGGCGCTGGTGTCGGTCGTGATGTGCACCAGCATGACGCAGGTCGCGAGCACGACGCTGAGGCCGACCGCTGCCAGCAGGCGCGAGTCCATGTGCGCGATGAGGCGCCCGCCCGTCAGCATCGCCACCGCCATCCCCAGCCCGCGCGGCGCCATGACCATACCAGCGGTCGCTGCCGTGTGATCCTGGAGCTGCTGCATGAAGACGGGCAGCAGCGCGCCCGGCACCATGATGAGCGGGTATACGACGAAGGGTGTGATCAATCCCGCGACCAGGTTGCGGTCGCGAAACAGCGCGCGCTCGAAGAAGGGGTGCGCCGTCGTCATGGTGTGCACCAGGAACATATAAAAGAGAATGCCCGCGAACAGCATCTCGGCGACGATCTCGGTCGAGTCGAGCCAGCCCTGCGTGTTGCCGCGGTCGAGCGCGAGCTGCGCAAGGCCGATGGCGAGCGCCAGCATCACGAAGCCCTTCAGGTCGAAACGGCGATCCTGCAACGTGGTGCTGCGAGGCAGAGATGCGGTCAGGCCGAGCCACGCGAGCACGCCGACCGGCACATTGATATAGAACACCCAGCGCCAGTTGAGGGCCTCCGTCAGCCAGCCACCGAGCGTCGGTCCGATCACGGGCCCGACCATCACGCCAAGGCCCCAGATGGCGAGCGCGGTGCCATGTTTCTCGCGCGGATACACACTCAAGAGGGAAGACTGCGAGATCGGAATCAGCGCTGCTCCGCACGCGCCTTGTAGCGCGCGGAAGAAGACCAGCTCCGGGAGTGAGGTGGCGATGCCGC
>DATBIF010000111.1:0-2885 GCA_036557045.1 Steroidobacteraceae bacterium | reverse complement strand
GCAGGTGTTCGTCACCTATCCGCCGGGCTTCGACCCGGCGCGCAAGTGGCCGCTGATGCACAGCATCCACGGCGGGCCGCACGCCGCGCACCACGACGGCTGGCATTTCCGCTGGAACACGCAGGTGCTCGCGGGGCAGGGCTACGTCGTGGCGTGCGTGAACTATCATGGCTCGTCGGGCTTCGGCCAGAAGTTCATCGAAAGCATCACGCGGCACTACGGGGAGCGCGAGATGGCGGACATCGAGGCGGCCACGGACTTCATGCTGCGCCAGGGCTACATCGATCGCACGCGCCTCACGGCGACCGGAGGCAGCTACGGCGGCTACATGGTCGCGTACATGAACGGCCGCACCGATCGCTATCGCGCCTACGTCTGCCACGCCGGCTGCTACGACTGGGTGAGCATGATGGCGACCGACGGGTACAAGTTCTTCGCCAAGGAGCTCGGCGCATTCCACTGGGAAGACGAGGCGCGCGTGATGCGGCAGTCGCCGCATCACTACGTCGCCAACGCCAGGACGCCCACGCTGGTCGTTCACGGCGAGCTCGACTACCGCGTGCCCGCGACGCAGGCGCTGCAGTACTACGACTCGCTCAAGGCCAAGGGCGTGCCGGCGCGCCTCGTGTACTTTCCCGACGAGAACCACTGGATCCTGAAGCCGCAGAACTCGCGGCTGTGGTATCGCGAGTTCTTCGCCTGGCTTGCCCGCTACGCGAAGAGCGGGCCCGCGGCGCGCCGCTAGCCGCCGACGCGGCGCCGGTTGCTCTCGGCGAGCTCCTGGCAGGCGACGCAGCGGCGCGCGGTCGGGTAGGCGGTCAGCCGCGGCGCCGGGATGGGCAGGCCGCAATCCATGCACTCGCCGTAGGTGCCGTCGGCCAGGCGGGCGAGGGCGGCCTCGACCTCGGCCAGATCGTGCAGGTCGCGCGAGACGAGCGCGATGTCCTGGTGCGCCATCATGTCTGCCACCGCCCAGTCGTCGGTGTCCTCCATGCGGTTGCGCATTCCGACGAGGCCGGGATCGTCCTGCGTGCGGAGCTGCTTCTCGATTTCGGCGCGCAGCTCGCGCTGGCGCCGCGCGAGCGCCTCCGCGATGGCTGCACGGGCGGCGGGGCCGAGCTCGGATGCCTGGTCGTTCATGCGCCCATTATGGGACAGTCCGGCCCTTCGTGCGACCCGCGCGCCGGCACTTGAAGCCCGGCCCCGGCAACCGCAGATTGGCGATGCAGGGGCCGGTCGACGCCCTCGGGCGCCCCGGTCCTCCATCACAGGGAAACATCCAGGAGACCATCATGGCCAGTCTGCAACTGTACGATCCGTTCGCGGAGGCGGGGTTCGACGACCTGTTCCGCGGCTTCTTCCGTCCCGTTCGGGCGAGCGAGCGCACGGCGCCCGCGTCGATCAAGGTCGACGTGTCGGAGAACGACAAGAGCTATACCGTCCACGCCGAGATTCCGGGCGTCACCAAGGACGACATCCAGGTCGCCGTCGAAGGCAACCAGGTGACGATCGCCGCCGAAGTGAAGCGCAACGGCGAGGTGAAGGAAGGCGACCGCGTCCTGCGCACCGAGCGCTATTACGGCGCGGCGTATCGCAGCTTCACGCTGCCGGCCGAGCTGGACGAATCGGCCAGCGAGGCGAAGTACGAGAACGGCGTGCTGGAGCTCAAGCTCGCGAAGAAGCCCGCGGTGGCGGGGCGCAAGCTCACCATTCAGTAAGCGCGAATGGAGGCGCGTCGCGAAGCGGCGTGCCTCCACGAACGCTGGCACCCTGATTGCGCCGAGTGCGCAGGCCAGGCTGCCCGTCGCGCGTTGGGAGGGGGCGTCGGTCGGCCGCGCCGAGTGCGAAGAGCGGTTGCGTGTCGCTGGACGTTCATCGCGACATGGGTGACGAAGCGCGCGCCTCGTCGGCACGCGTTCGCGGGTGCCGTTGCCATGCAACAGCACAAGCCGCCGCGGGCAATCGGTGCTCACGCTGTAGCGGCCGCCACACGTCCCGGAGCGACGCGCAGTGCGATGTCGATCTTCGCACAACCCCGAATGGGGCCTTCGTGGTCCAAAGCGACGATCGCTGACAAATTGCTTTCCGACTACATCCTGTATGCGGTTGGCGTCATGTACCTTTACAACTTCGTAGCGCACACGGCATTCGCGGAGACCAGCGCGGCGTTCATCGGGTGGGCTAACAGCCCGTTCCAATACGAAGTAGGGTACGCGAGCTTGGGTTTCGGGGTAGCGGCACTGGTTGCACATCGCAGCGACTTCTCTGCGCGGCTCGTCGCCGTGCTCGGTCCGTCGCTTTGCCTGTGGGGCGCCGCAGCGGGACATGTCCGTGAGATTCTAATGACGAAGAACTTCGCTCCGGGGAACGCTGGAGTCGTTCTTTGGACGGACATCTTTCTTCCCGTGATTGGGTTCGCCTTCCTTTATTTTTACCATTCTCAACGCCCGCTCACGTCAGCGTCCGTTCAACCGAGCGCCGTCTAACTCAGGTTAAGCGCCATGGAGATCGAGGCGTACGCCATTGCGGAAGTCAAAGCGCTGCACGCCTTTTTCGGCCAATGGTATGCGTCACCGGGCGAGCTGCATCTCGACCGTGTGGCTGGTGCGTCAGCGCCCGAGTTCGAGCTGTTGGCGCCAAGTGGTGAACTGCTGTCGCGCGATGAGCTGATTGAGGACCTGCGCGCCGAACGCGGAGCGTACCCTAATCTGCGCATTTGCATCGAAGACCTGAAGGTGTACTCCGCCTCAAGCATTGAGGTCTGTTTGCGATATATCGAGGTCCATCGCGATGGTGCTTCGATGGAGCGTCGGCAGTGCTGTGGTCTTCTTAGGGCACGCGCCACCGTGGATCGCCTAAGTTGGGTTGCAGTGGTCGAACGCTAT
>DATBIF010000110.1:0-6534 GCA_036557045.1 Steroidobacteraceae bacterium | reverse complement strand
GTGGGCCCGGTGCACGCGGGCGTCATCGAGCCGGGTCATTTCCGCTTCTCGATCGTGGGCGAGAAGGTGCTGCGCCTCGAGGAGCGCCTCGGCTACGTCCACAAGGGCATCGAGCGGCGCTTCACCGAGCTCCCGGCGCTCGAAGCGCATCGTCTCGCGGCACGCGTGTCGGGCGATTCAGCCGTCGCTTTCTCGTGGGCTTACTGCCAGGCACTGGAAGCACTTTGCAACTGCACGCTGGCAGCGCGGGCGCAGTTCCTGCGCGCTCTGTGCCTCGAGATCGAGCGCATCCAGAACCACCTGGGCGATCTCGGCGCGCTCGGCAACGACGCGGGCTTCGCGTTCGGGCTGGCGCAGTTCTCGCGCCTCAAGGAAGAGTGGCTGCGCGCGGTCGAAGCGGCGTTCGGCCGACGTTATCTCTTCGATGTCGTCGTGCCCGGTGGCGTGGCCACGGATGTTTCGGACTCGGCGGCGCAGGCGCTCGCGCAGCGCGCGACGCGACTGGCGGAAGAAGTGCGCGAGTTACGCGAGATCTACGACGCGCATGCCGGAGTTCGTGACCGCTTCGCCGGCGCCGGTGAAGTGCATCCCGAGCTCGCACGACGCCTCGGCCTGATCGGTCTCGCGGGGCGCGCGAGCGGGCAGCCCTTCGATGCACGCGTCGACCTCCCGGCACCGCCCTACGACTCGCTGACGCTGGCGAAGTCAGTACTGGTGCAAGGCGATGTGGCCGCACGTGTCACCGTGCGCTTCGAGGAGCTGTTCGAATCCTGCCAGCTCATTCCCATGCTGCTGGCGCGCTTGCCCGCGGGTTCGCACCGCGTCGATGTCGCTATGCCCGCCGCGGGCACGCTCGCGATCGGCTTCATCGAAGGCTGGCGCGGCCCGGTGCTCATGGCGCTCGAAGCCGGGCCCGGCGGCGCGGTGCGCCGGTGCCATGCGCACGATCCCTCGTGGCAGAACTGGCCGGTGCTCGAGCACGCGATCATCGGCAACATCGTGCCCGACTTTCCGCTCATCAATAAGTCCTTCAACCTGTCGTACAGCGGCCACGATGGCTGACCCGCAACCATGCTGAAGACCTTCCGGCAGATCGCACACATCGGCATCGTCAGCGAACCGCCGCCGCCGGCGGATGCAACGCTGCGGGTGAGAGAGGCGCTGCAGGAGCGCATCCTGAAGGTGCTGGGGCGGGCCCTCTGCATCCGTCACGTCGATGCGGGCTCCTGCAACGGCTGCGAGCTCGAGATCCACGCGCTCAACAACCCGATCTACAACCTCGAGGGGCTCGGCATCCGCTTCGTCGCGAGCCCGCGCCACGCGGATCTCCTGCTCGTGACCGGGCCGGTATCGAAGCACATGGAAAGCGCGTTGCGTGCAACCTATGACGCCACCCCCGACCCGCGCCTGGTCGTCGCACTCGGCGACTGCGGCTGCACTGGCGGCATCTTCGGCGAGAATTACGCGAGCCGCGGCCGAGTCGCCCACGTCATCCCCGTCGATGTCGCGGTGCCGGGCTGTCCGCCGAACCCGACGCGCATCCTGGAAGGCATCGTCACGGCGCTCACGCGGTGATGCGACGACGCAAATGCGATGAGCCCCGCCACGTACCGTGGCGGGGCTTCACCTCTCCCGCGCCTCAGTCGACCGTAATGCGCGTGCCCGCTACCGTTCCCTGGACGTGCGCGAGCACGGTGGTGCCGTCGAGCGCGTACTGATCGATCGTGAAAGTGCCCGAATAGCCGTTGCCGCCATGATTCAAGCGCACGCTCTCGCGGATGATCGCCTGGCCGACGAATTGGGTACCCGTCGGATCCCAGCTCAGCGCCACATGCTTCAAGTTGTAGGTGCTGCCCTTCTGCTCATACGTGCCCATGCAGAAGCTGCTGGTGATCGGCGGCTTGCCGGAGTTCATGATCTCGGTCCCATCGGCATGCCAGGTGACGACCGCATCGTCGATCACCACGTCATCCGGGACCGGCGGGCTGTTTTTCGCGGTGAAGATCACATGCCACAGGCCGACGATGGAGCTGAAGCTGCGCCCGGAGTTCGATGAGCCCTTGCCGATCGATGCGCCCTGCAGCCACGACGCCGCCGTCTCGCCGGGCGTGTAGTTGCAACCCGCGCTCGCCTGCGTGCTGTAGCCGGCCGCGAGGCCGACGAGCGCGAGGCCTGCCAATGCTCGTCTGGACAAAGTCTTCATGGTGCTCTCCCAATTCGTAGGGTTGGTGTTCTGCCCAGGGCCCGGCGCCGTTGCACCGTCTCTGGAGTCCGCGTTTCCTGCAGTGGATACTCTAGCGATCGGTAAGCGGCGTTTGGATCGGGTTTGCGTGAGGGATTGGTGAGGCCGAGGCCGCTCGCAGGACGTGAGCGAAGACAATGTCCTGGGAGTGCACTTGGACACGAGTCGCTATCAGTGCAACGCGTTCGTGATCGATGCGGCGAACCGGAGCTTCAGCCGCGCCGGGGTCGAGAGCGTGCTCGAGCCGCGGGCGTTCGATGTGCTGCTGCGGCTGCTCGCGCACCCGGGCGAGCTCGTGACGCGCGAGGCGCTGCTCGATGCGGTCTGGGGCCACCGTTATGTCACGCCCTCGACCCTCAATCGCATCATCACGCTGCTGCGTCGCGCGCTCGGCGACGATTCCGACGAATCCGCCTTCATCCAGACCGTGCGTGGCGCCGGCTACCGATTCGTGGGACCGGTCACGCGGCTGAGCGAAGAACGGCCGGAGCCGCAGGCGCGATTCAAGCCGCCGCCGACCGCACGCATCCCTTCGCGTGTCGAAGCGATCATCGGCCGGGAACGCGAGATCGAGCAGCTTGGCGAGTCCCTGGCCGCGCATCGCGCGGTGACGCTGCTCGGCAGCGGCGGCATGGGAAAGACGCAGTGCGCTCTGGAATTCGCACGCCAGACTTCAGATGAGTACCCGGACGGCGTGTGGTTCTTCGACCTCTCGCCTCTGCAGCGCGCACAGGAGTGGCTGGAGAGCCTGGCGCTGGCGCTCTCGATACCCCCGGGCGATGAGCAGGCCACGCTCGGCAAGATTGCCGCGCGGCTCGCCGAGCGACGCGCGCTGATCGTAGCCGACAACTGCGACCGACTCGCGCCGCAGGTCGGCGCCATGCTCGTCGGGCTGCTGCAGGCGACACGCGAGCTGCAAGTGCTCGCCACGAGCCAGCAAGCGCTCGGTTTTGTCGGCGAGCAGATCTTGCGCATTCCACCGCTTGCGATGCCGACGCGCGCATGGGACGGGAGCGACGACTCGCTCGCCGAGATCGGCTCCGCGCCGGCGGTGGCGCTGCTCGTAATGCGAGCGCGTGCCGTACAGCCCGCTTTTGCCCTCAAGGCGGCGAACGTCGCGGACATTCTCGAGATCTGCCGCCGCCTCGATGGCATGCCACTGGCGCTAGAGCTTTGTGCCGCGAGATTCGCGGTGCTGGCGCCTGCGCAGGTCCTCGACCGGCTGGACCAGCGCTTCCGCTTTCTCGTGAGCGGCGCTGCCGGACGCGACAGCCGCCATCGCACCTTGCTCACGCTGCTGGATTGGAGCTTCAGCCTCCTCTCCGCGGACGAGCAGCAGCTCCTCTGCTGGCTCGGCGTATTCATGCAAGGCCTCGCCATCGATGCGGCGGAGGATTTCGCCTCGGCCATGGGGCGGGAACCCGAAGCGCTCGTCGATCTGCTGACGGGGCTCGTGAACAAGTCCCTCGTCGTCGCCGATCCGGGCGTGACCCCCGCGCGCTACTACCTGCTGGAGACCGTGCGCGCTTTCGCCCTCGAGCAGCTGGCCGTGCGCGGCGAGGAAGTGGCCGCGCGCGATGCGCATCTCGCCTACGTCCTGCGACTGGCAACGAGCTCGCATGCGGACATGCTGAGCCCGCACATGCGCCAGGGCATCGCGCGTCTGGCGCTCGAGCACGCCAACATCAGCAGCGCCCTCGACTGGGCTTTGCGCGAGCCCCGGCATCACGCGACGGCGGTTCGGATCGCCGGCTCGTTGCTGCTCTACGTGAAGAGCCATGGGATCTACGCGCTGGGTGTGAGCTGGTTCGAGCGCGTGCTGCGCGACGCGCAAGTGCCACCTTCACTGGAACATGGACGCGTGCTCTGTGCGCTGGGGGCGGCAAAGGCTCACATGGTGTTCAGCCCGATGACCCAGAGCGTGCTGGAGCAAGCCGAGCAGGAAGCGCAGGCTGCCGGTGACGATTGGGGACTGGCGTGTGCGAGCGCCTACCGCGCGCTCAACCTGACGAACACCGGGCGTGCCGACGAGGCGGAAGCGCGCGTCGCCACCGCGGAGAGATTGGCAGCACAGCTTGGCGATGACTGGCTGATCGGACTTGCAGGACTCGCCCGCGGTTGGCTGCACATCGCGCGCGGACAGCTCGAGACCGCAGCGTTTGTGCTCGCTGAAGTCCGGGATCGCGGCAATGACCTGCATCAGCGGCACTTCATCCGCATGTACACCGGCCTCGTTTCACTGGGTCTCGGCGCGGAAACCCAGGCGGCGGCGGAGTGGCACGCCGCGCTGGTCCTGGCACTCGCGGTGGGCAACGAGCGCGGCGCTGCGGGTTCAGTGGAGGGATGTGCATATCTCGCGGCGCGGCGCGGCTGGCACGCAGAGGCCGCGCGGCTACTCGGACTCGCCGCTGAAGTGCGCGAACGGACCGGCATCCCCTTGTTCTCGTCATGGAATCCACATCACGAGGACGCACTGCGCACGCTGCGCTCCTCACTCGGCTCAGCGCAGACCGACGCGCTGATGGCGCAGGGCCGCAAGCTGCGCGACGAAGACGTGTTCAACCAAACCCTGAAACTGCTGAAGCAGATCTCCGAAGAGCCTGCGCTTGCGGTCTCATAGCGTGCCGACGAAGAATCCGGGCGGTGCGTACTTGGCGCGCAACTCCTGCAGGCGCCTGGCGCGATCGGTTCCGAACGCGCGCGTTGCTCCCGGGTCATCGGCATCCATGAAGTTGGGTTGCGCAGTCGCAAGCGCGTGCTGTGACAATCGGGCGTGGAGCGCGCGGGTCCAGTCGCGCATTCGCGGGTAGTCTTCCGCCGTAGCTGCCGAGCCGATGATATTGATGAAGAACTGCGCGTCCCGGTTGGGATACGCGGAATCGGCTGCGTTCACACGCCCGACGGCGCCACCCAGGTGCTGCACGTGCAGCTCGACAAACGGCGTCGGGAGCTGCGCGTGCGCATCGGCGAGCGCGTCGATGACTGCGGCTGGAACGGCGGAGAAGTTCGCTGACTTCCAATAGTTGAAGCGCCCGGGCGGCGCGCTCGGATCCACCGCCTGCTGCCAGGCCGGATACGGCATCGGGCCGATGATGTCGGCAAGCACAGTGCCGGTGCGGCGGAGCGACGTGAGCGCGTTCTCGCCCGCGCCAAGGTCCCCGCACCAGCAGAGCGCGAGCGCAACGACCGGCTTGAAATGCCACTTCGCTTCCAGGAACGGGAACGGCGGCGCATTGATGAGCGCGGCGAGCCCGCAGAACTCGTCAGGCGCGGTGTGCGCATAGTCCGTGAACTTGCCGAGTACGGCGCGGGCCTCCGCGGCCGGATAGATGACGAGGCCCGCGAGCACATTGCCGAGTGGATGGAGCCGAAATTCGAATCCCGTGACGACGCCGAGCCCCCCTGCCCCGCCACGCAGCCCCCAGAACAAGTCCGCGTGCTCATCGGCGGAGGCACGCACTGCACGACCATCCGCTAGCACGACACTCGCGGCGAGCAGATTGTCCGCGGCGAGACCGTGGCGGCGCATGAGCCACCCTGCGCCGCCGCCGAGCGTCAGTCCGCCCACGCCGGTGGAGGAAATGAGGCCGCCGGTGGTTGCGAGACCATGCGCGCTCGTGGCGGCATCGAAGTCGCGCCACAACGCGCCGCCCTGCACCGAGGCGACGCGCGCCTTCGGGTTCACATCAACCGCGCGCAGCCGCGAGAGATCGACGACCACCGCGCCATCGCGCACCGCGCGGCCCGCCACGTTGTGCCCGCCGCCGCGCACGGTCACCGGCACGCCGGCCTCTGCAGCCACGCGCAAAACTTGTGGCACGTCTTCGGCATCCGCGCAGGTGGCGATAGCGAGCGGCTTGTGGTCGATCGCGCCGTTCCAGATGCGGCGTGCCGCGTCGTACGTGGCGTCCTGCGGGCCGGTGACGGTACCGCGAAAGCGCTGGCGCAGGGCGCGGACAATGGCATCACCTCGAGAGCTTTGGTGGGACATGGACGCGCTCCGGGCAGGTCGATCGTTGGTCATGCGCCGCCGTTGGCGGCGGCGATGGGTCAGGTCGGCATGTGCGTAGGGTACGCGCGCCGCCATGCGCCGTCGCGGGGTGCTCGTGAGGGAAAGATGAGGGTGCGGCGCGGCTGGTGCGTCGATCGAGGTCGGCCCCACTCCGCAGATCGCTGATTCGATGACACGCTGGCCGGTTTCGTCCCGAAACTCCGACTCCTCTCCATGGGACACCGGCTGCTGCGCGCGCTACCCGGCGGTCGGCATGCCGAGGGCGCTGAGGTCCTGCGGT
>DATBIF010000109.1:0-3723 GCA_036557045.1 Steroidobacteraceae bacterium | reverse complement strand
CCCCCCCCCCCCCCCCCCCCCCCGGCACCGTCTAGGCCTCAGCCGGCCGCTGCGCGCAGGGTGCGCTTGCGCTCCTGCTCCGTCAGGCCCCGCTTGCGCATGCGGATCGCCGTCGGTGTGACTTCCACAAGCTCGTCGTCCGCAATGAATTCCATGGCCTGTTCCAGGGAGAACCGGAGCGGCGGTGTCAGGAGCAGTTTTTCGTCGCTACCCGCCGCCCGGATGTTGGTCAGCTTCTTGGCCTTGAGCGGATTCACCGTGAGATCGTTGTCGCGGCTGTGAATGCCCACGATCTGCCCCTCATACACTTCTTCGCCCGGCCCAATACACAGCCGACCGCGCTCCTGCAGGCTGAAGAGCGCGTAAGCGAGCGTGCGTCCCTGCCCGTTCGAGATCAGCACACCGTTGGTGCGCACACCCAGCTCTCGCGTGAGCAACGCCCCGTAGTGATCGAAGACGTGATGCAGCAGCCCGGTGCCCGAAGTCAGCGTGCGGAATTCCGTCTGAAAGCCAATCAGGCCGCGCGACGGAATCATGTAATCGAGCCGCACCCTGCCCCGGCCATCGGGCTGCATCGCGCTCAGCTCCGCGCCACGCTCGCCGAGCGCAGTCATGACCGCACCCTGGGCGTGGTCCTCGATGTCGACGGTCAGGAGCTCGTACGGTTCGCAGGACACGCCGTCGATTTCGCGGATCACGACCCGCGGCTTGGAGACGGCGACTTCGTAACCTTCGCGCCGCATGGTCTCGAGCAGCACGCCGAGGTGCAGCTCGCCGCGCCCGTAAACGATGAACTTGTCCGGATCGTCCGTCTCCTGCACGCGCAGCGCGACGTTGTGAAGCGCCTCGCGCCCCAGGCGCTCGCGCAATTGACGGCTCGTCACGAACTTGCCATCGCGTCCGTAGAAAGGTGAGGTGTTGACTTCGAACGTCATGCTGATGGTCGGCTCATCGACCGTGAGCGGCGGCAAAGCCTCGGGCTGCGCGGGATCGCACACCGTGTCGGAAATCTTCGGCTCGCCAATGCCGGCAAAGGCCACGATGTCGCCCGCTTCCGCGGACTCCACCTCCACCCGTGTGAGCCCGATGAAGCCCAGGATCTGTCCGACGCGCTCGTTGCGCGTGCTGCCGTCGGCGCTCACCACGGTGACCGGCGCATTCCGGCGCAACGTGCCGCGCTTGATGCGGCCGATGCCGATGGCACCGACATAGCTCGAGTAGTCGAGAAGGCTCACCTGCAACTGCAGCGAACCGTGGACATCGACGTCCGGCGCAGGGCAGTGCTTCACGATGGCTGCGAACAGCGCGTTCATGTCTGCGGCGGGATGTGCCGGATCCAGTGTGGCGAATCCCTGCAACGCCGAGGCATAGACGACCGGGAAATCGAGCTGTGCCTCCGTGGCGCCGAGCCGGTCGAACAGGTCGAAGGTCTGGTCCAGCACCCAACCGGGCCGCGCTTCGGCCCGATCGATCTTGTTGATCACGACGATCGGCTTCAGCCCGTGCTTGAAAGCCTTCTGCGTGACGAACCGCGTCTGTGGCATCGGCCCGTCGACCGCGTCGACGAGCAGCAGCACCGAGTCGACCATCGAGAGCACGCGCTCGACTTCACCGCCGAAATCGGCGTGGCCGGGCGTGTCGACGATATTGATGCGATAGTCGTTCCAGCGGATCGCCGTGTTCTTGGCGAGGATCGTGATGCCGCGTTCGCGCTCCAGCGCGTTGGAATCGAGGACGCGCTCGGGCAGCTCCTTGCGCGCGTCAAGCGTGCCGGATTGCTTCAGCAGCTGGTCGACGAGCGTGGTCTTGCCGTGATCGACGTGCGCGATGATGGCGATGTTGCGGAGGGTGGAAATCACGTGAACGAGGCCGCTTCAAAGGGCGCGCATTGTACATGGGCGCGTCGCGGATCACAGCTGCGGAGCCATCACACTGCCGGGCCGGGCGGCCCGCAGGCTCAATGAGTCGCTTCGGTGCCGCTGGCGGGCACTGGATCCGGCGGTTCGCCGACCAGCACCGGGATCGCGAAGGTGCGGGTGAGGCTGCCCGTTTCGCTGTCGATCATCACCACCGCGCTCACGTAGTACACGCCAATGTCTTTCGGTATCACGCTCACCTGGTGGCGGTAGATGTTGCCAGCCTGCACGTTGCGGTAGTCGGCTGGAACCTTGACCGGCTGCACCGGGAGGGCATCGGCGGAAATGTACGTTACCTGCATGCTGTCGGCGGCGACTTTCGGCAGCAGCGCGATGTCGATGTCGAGCGGCTTACCGACCTGGGGACGTGCCTTGAGCTCGAACTTCAGATCCACGAGCGATTCGTCCTTGCTGGCGCTGACGCCACTCACCATGCGCTTGAGGGTGGCATCGCCTTCGGCGCTCCTGGCGCTGACGGCAGGAGCCGGCTGGCCCGCTTGTGAGGAATCGGTGGGGGATTCGCGGCCGCAGCCGGCGAGGACGGTGGCGAGAATGCAGGTGACGCGGAAGCCTGCGGTTGAATGATTCATGAGCGGTAAAACTAACACAGGGGTCGCAGTCCGACCATTCGGCGCGTCGCCAAGCTAGAGATTGAGCGGCTCCTCGTCGAGTGCCTCGATCTGTCCCTGCAGCGTACTCACGTGACTCTCCCAGTACCTCGGCTCTACGAACCAGGGGAAAGCACGCGGAAAGGCCGGGTCGTTCCAGCGGCGCGCGAGCCATGCCGAATAGTGGACCAGGCGCAGGGTACGCAACGGTTCGACGAACCGCAGCTGCGCAAAACTGAAATCGGCAAACTGCGAATAGCCCTCGGCCAGGTCCGCGAGCTGCGCGCGCATCTCGTCGCGACTGCCGGCGAGCAACATCCACAAGTCCTGGACCGCCGGGCCGGTCATGCAATCGTCGAGATCCACGATGTGCGGTCCTTCGGGTCGCCAGAGAATGTTGCCGCGATGGCAATCGCCATGAATCCGGTGCCAGGTGGCGCCGCCGGCTTCCAGGCCGCTCTCGCGTATGCGCTCGATGAGGAGCGCAGTGGTCTGCGCGTAGCGCTCGACCAGATAGTCGGGCAGAAATCCACTGGCGAGGACCGTGTCACGCGCCTCCTCGCCATACACCGCGATCGAGAGGCGCGGCCGGTGCAGGAACCCTCCTGCCTTCCCGATCGCATGCACGCGGCCCAGGAAGCGACCCATCCAGATGCGATCGTCGCTGCTCGCGAGCTCCGGCCAGTAACCGTTGCGGCGCGGGTAGAGCGCGTAACGAAACGTGGAGTACTCGAGCAGTGTCCTGGCCTCAGTCTGTAACGGCGCCACCACCGGGATCTCGGCGGCCGCAAGCTCCAGGGCAAAACCGTGCTCTTCGAGAATCGCTGCGTCACTCCAGCGCAGCGGCCGATAGAACTTGACCACTATGGGCTCTTGGTCCTCGCGGCCCACCTGGTAAACGCGATTCTCGTAACTGTTGAGCGCCAGCACGCGGCCGTCGCAGACGTGGCCGGCCGCTTCCACTGCAGCAATGACAACTTCCGGAGTAAGACCTGCAAACGGCGTATCGCCAAGGCGGCTCTGCACAGGTTTCACGGGCGCGACCCCGTCCCACATGGGTTGCGTCCACGAAACCTGTGCAGAGCCGCCCTTGCAGATCCGGTTATCGGAGCGTGGCCCCTTTCGCTATCATGCACTCGCGACGTCACTCCTCTTTTTTCTCTCTTGGGTCTGCACTCATGCCGCGATCCGCAATCCTG
>DATBIF010000108.1:0-6893 GCA_036557045.1 Steroidobacteraceae bacterium | reverse complement strand
CGATTCAGGCGCCGCACGAAGTCGGCCGGATCCTCGAGTTGCGCACCGTCCGCGAGCGCGGACTGATCGAAGAGCAGGAGCGCGAGCTCCCTGAACTGCTCCGCGTCGCGCAAGCCATCCAGGTACTTCACCAGCGCATGCTGCACGTTGATCTCGAGCACCGGCTTGCTCACCGGCGCTTTCTGGCCGGTGGACTCGAGGAGCCGCCGCATCGAGCGACTGAGGTCGTGCTCGCCGATCACGAGACAAGCGGGCGAATCGGTGAGCCGCGCGCTCACCTTCACCTCGCTCACCCGCTCGCCGAGCGCTTCCTTCACGCGCCGCAGGAGGCCCTTGCTCTCCTTGAGATCGGCTTCCTTCAGCTTGCGGTCCGCCTCACTGAACAGCGCGCCGAGCTCGAGCTCGCCGCGTGTCACATCCTGCAGCCGCTTGCCCTCGAATTCGCTGAGCTGTCCCACCAGCCACTCGTCGACACGATCTCCCAGCAGCAGGACTTCCACGCCTTTGCGACGGAATACCTCGAGGTGCGGGCTGGAACGCGCCGCGGTGATGCTATCGGCGACCACGTAGTAGATCCGGTCCTGGCCGGCCGGTACGCGCTTCAGGTAGTCGTCCAGGGACACGCTCTGCTGCGCGCCCTCGTCGTGTGTGCTGGCGAAGCGCAGGAGCTTCGCGATGCGATCGCGATTCGCGGGATCCTCCGCGAGTCCCTCCTTGAGGACGCGGCCGAACTCGTTCCAGAACGACTGGTATTTTTCCGGCTCATCGCCCGCCAGTTTCGCGAGCAGCTCGAGCACGCGGCGTGCCAGCGCCGAGCGCATGCTCTCGATTTCCGGTGACTCCTGCAGGAGCTCGCGCGACACGTTGAGCGGCAGGTCGCCCGAATCGATCACGCCCTTGATGAAACGCAGGTAGAGCGGCAGGAATTGCTCGGCGTCGTCCATGATGAAGACGCGCCGTACGTAGAGCTTGACGCCACGCGGTGCCTCGCGCTGCCACAGATCGAAGGGTGCATGCGAGGGGACGTAGAGGAGGCTCGTGTATTCGCGCTTGCCCTCCACCTTGTTGTGGCTCCAGGCGACCGGGTCGACGTGATCGTGGGACACGTGCTTGTAGAACT
The DNA here is from genome assembly GCA_036557045.1 of Steroidobacteraceae bacterium. Lineage (GTDB taxonomy): Bacteria > Pseudomonadota > Gammaproteobacteria > Steroidobacterales > Steroidobacteraceae > DATBVX01. The sequence goes on along the minus strand of DATBIF010000108.1, from coordinate 5,773 downwards.
CGCGGTACTCCTGGTCCGTGATCTCGCTGCGTGGGCGCGTCCAGAGCGCCTGCGCGTGGTTGACGGTCTCGTAGTCGTTCGCGGCCGATCCCTCCTTGAGCATTCGCACCGGCAGGGCGATGTGATCGGAGTAGCGGCGCACCAGGCTGCGCAGCGCAAAGCCGTCGGCAAAGTCGCGTGCACCGCTCTTGAGATGCAGGATGACGCTGGTGCCGCGCTGCGCACGCGTCACGGTTTCGACCGTGAATTCACCCTCGCCGCTCGACTCCCAGCGCACGCCTTCTTCAGCCGGCGCACCGGCCTTGCGGGACAGCACTTCGACCCGATCCGCGACGATGAACGCGGAATAGAAGCCCACGCCGAACTGGCCGATCAACCGCGAGTCCTGCTGCTGGTCGCCGGTGAGACGGCTGAAGAATTCCGCGGTGCCCGATTTGGCGATCGTGCCGAGCTGCTCGACGATTTCCGCGCGCGTCATGCCGATGCCGTTGTCGGTCACCGTGATGGTGCCTGCCCTGGCATCGTGGTCGACGCTGATCGCGAGCTCGGGGTCGGTGCTCAAGAGCTCCGGCCTGGCGAGCGCCTCGAAACGCAGCTTGTCGGCTGCATCGGAAGCGTTGGAAATGAGCTCGCGCAGGAAGATTTCCCTGTGGCTGTACAGGGAATGGATCATCAGCTTGAGGAGTTGCCTGACCTCAGCCTGGAAGCCGCGCGTCTCGCGCTCGACAGTCGCCATGCGTCCGCCCGATCGGTTTGCAGGCGGCGAATTCTGGGGCCGGAGGCGCCGATGTCAAGGCCAGGTATACGGCCTCGCCGGCCTCCATGGACTTACGGCGATTGCGCGCTGCCGTCGGCGCACGCGAGAGAATTTGAGGAACGAGGAACGGGCAGCGCCGGTGCGCGCTGCGTGCTTCTAGCGCAGGATCGTCGTGGCGGAGAAGTCGATGTCTTCCGGCCAGTCGTGACGCAGGCCGAGCAGTGCCTGGCGCAGGCATCCGAGCCAGTCGTCGATCTCATCCCAGACCTGCAGCAGCACTTCCATTGGGGCATCCTGCGCGAGTTGCGGCGAGGCGCACTATAGGCGGACGCCGCATCCGGCCGACGTGAGGACTATCACAAGCTCGAGCGCAGGCCGGTGCGAGTCGCAAAACTGCGTCAGCATTCGCTTGCGCGACGTGGGGTGGCTGCGTAGGCTCCTAGGAGCATAGCGTGCTCCAGCGCACACTTGCTCCTCCATGCAGCGCATCGTCGTCCTCAACCCCAAAGGCGGATCCGGCAAGACAACCATCGCCATCAATCTCGCCAGCTACTACGCGGTGCAGGGCCTGCGGCCGGTGCTGATGGATTTCGACCCGCAGGGTTCCACGATGCGCTGGCTGAAGAAACGCAGCCTCCAGCAGCCGTCGATCCACGGCATCGCTGCGTACGAGCGTAACAACCGTACGACGCGCAGCTTCCATCTGCGCGCGCCCGGCGACGCGCAGCGCATCGTCATGGACACCGCGGCGGCCATCACCTCGCACGAGATGCCGGAGCTGGTGCGCGGCGCCGATGCCATCCTGGTACCGGTACTGCCCTCGGACATCGACATCCACGCCTGCTCGAAATGCATCGCGGACCTGCTGCTCGTCGCCAAGGTCAAGCGCAGCGAGAACCGGATCGCAGTGATTGCCAACCGCGTCCGCAAGCACACGCTCGTCTACCAGTCGCTGATGCGGTTTCTCGGCACGCTGCAGATTCCAATCGTGGCCACGTTCCGCGACTCGCAGAACTACATCCGCGGCGCGGAGCTGGGCCTGGGGATCCACGAGATGAAGCCCTACCTGGTGCGCGAGGACACCGATCAGTGGGAGCCGCTGGTGAAGTGGCTCGAGACGCGTGGTGTGGCGGGCCAGGTGGCTCAGCCGACGCACTCGGTCGCCAGCGAGATCATGGCGCCGACGGCGATGACGCCCGAGCAGGAAGGCGAAAGGGCAGCCGAAGTGGTCCTGGAAGAGCCGGCCCCGGACGGGAGCCTGGCGAACTGAAGCCTATTTCTCGTTCTTGTCGAACGAGCCGCGGACCTTGTCCGCCCAGCTCTTGTAATTGTTCCAGCTGTTGAGATTGCGCGTGATCGCCGAATGGCGGCCGCCGCTGCGCTGCTGCGCGCGATTGAGCCAGCTCGAATACGCTTCCCAGCCGTCCGCCTTGCCGCGCGGCTGAGCGCCCTCGTCCGCGCCGCTGCGGCGCGAAGTCGTGGCATCGTTGCGGTAGTTCTTGCTGTCGCTCATTCGACATCCCATGCCGGATTGCACACGACAGTAATGCCCACCCCCAGCGCACGACAGGAACTGGTTCACACGCTCCCGGGCACCGCGCGGGAACGCCGCCGACTGCGACCGGCGTCTAGCAATAATGCAGTTTCGTGTTATGTCCGCGGCAGGGGCAACCCTGCACCGGCGTGGCGCCACGCACGCCGCGATCAGGCGTGTTCGCCGCTCTTTTCGCCCAGCAGCGCGCCGAAGAGCGGACGCATGTCCGCGAGCGAATGATCGATCGCGCTCGGCAGCAGCGTCGTGTAGGCATCGAGCAGCACTACGGCATTGCGCGCGGGATCGCTTCCGGTCGCCGCACCAATGCGCTTCGCGAGCCCGCGATTGACCTTGTGCAGCTCCGCGTAAGCTTCCTTGAGCCCCTCGAGCTTGAAGTCCGGCGACGAGCCGTTGCCCGCCTTGAGGAGCTGCGCGAGCGCGTACATGGTCACCGAGCGATAGATGGTCTCGAGCTCGTTGGCGAGCGGCAGGTGAAAGCGTGCCATCGGGCGCAGGAACGCCGTGCGCGGGCAGCCGCTGCTCGCCATGATCAGACCCAGGAGCGAGCTGAGGGCCTGCTGCGCCGTGGTCTCCTGCGTCACCACGCGTTCCACGATGTGCACGTCGACGCGCACCTGGTCGTAGGACACCAGCCGCTCGAGACGCTCGATGATCGCTACCAGCTGCACGGCGACCGGGCACTGCGGGTGCTCGCTCGCGTTCAGAGGGCAGTTCTCGCACTGGTTGAACCCCAGGGCGGTCCAGAACGGCAGCTCGGGCGGATGCGGGTTCAGCAGCCGGAAGTCGCTGGAATCAAAGAAAAGATCGAAGACCTCGCGCCTGCCATCCGGGAGCTGGAAGCGGTAACGGACGCGCAGCGGACCCATGGCGGCCATCATGGCGCGTCGCGCGCCTTTCAGCTAGGGCAACCAGGAAAGCTAGCTCGCCAGGCGGTAGCAGGGCTTGTACTGCCCGTTGGCGATCTTCATGCGGCGCTCCGCCACGAAACCGGTCAGCAGCGTGTCGAGGGCCGATACGATCGCCCGGTCGCCGCGGATCTCGAACGGTCCGTACTTCTCGATCGCCTTGACGCCAACCTCCTTGACGTTGCCCGCCACGATGCCGGAGAAGGCGCGGCGCAGATTGGCCGCGAGCTGGTGCACCGGCTGGTCCTTGCCGAGTTCCAGCGCGCGCATGCTCTCGTGGCTCACCTCGAACGGCATCTGGAACTCGGGCGCAATCCTCAGGAGCCAGTTGAAGTTGTACGAGTCGTTCGACTGCCGGCGCCACTCGCGCACGTTCTCGGTGGCGCTCGCCATGGCGCGCGCAGTTCCTGCCGGGTCACCGACCATGATCTTGTAGCGCTTCTGCGCGTCCGTCCCGAGTGTCGCGCCGATGAAGCGGTCGATCTGCTCGAAATAGCCGGCACTTTCCGGCGGACCCGTGAAGATCACGGGGAACGGCTGCTCATCGTTGGCAGGGTCGAGCAGGATCCCGAGCAGGTAGAGAATCTCCTCGGCGGTTCCCGCACCGCCGGGAAACACCACGATGCCGTGCGCGACGCGCGCGAAGGCCTCGAGGCGTTTCTCGATGTCCGGCATGATCACGAGGTAATTCACGATCGGGTTCGGCGGCTCGGCCGCGATGATCCCGGGCTCGGTGATACCGATGTAGCGGCCGGTCTGAATGCGTTGCTTGGAATGCCCGATGGTGGCGCCCTTCATCGGCCCCTTCATCGCGCCCGGCCCGCACCCGGTCGAAACATCCAGCGCTCGCAGACCGAGCTCGTAGCCCACCTTCTTGGTGTAGTCGTACTCCAGGCGGCTGATCGCGTGGCCGCCCCAGCACACGATCAGGTTGGTCTTGCCGCGCGCATCGAGAATGCGCGCGTTGCGCAGGATGTGGAACACGGCGTTGGTGATGCTCGCCGGATCCCTGAGGTCGAAGCGACCGCTGTCGATGATTTCGCTGGCGATGTAGACGACGTCGCGCAGCACGGCGAACAGGTGTTCCTTGATGCCGTGGATCATCTCGCCGTCGACGAACGCCGTGGCCGGCGCGTTGCGCAACAGGAGCTTGATGCCCCAGGCCTGGCGCTCGATGCGGATGTCGAAGTCGCGGTAGCGCTCGAACACGTCCTTGGCGCTGTCGATCTCGCTGCCGGAGTTGAGCACTGCGAGCGCACACTTGCGGAAGAGCTCGCCGAGCCCGCCGCGTCCCGTGTCGAGGAGCTTCGCGACTTCCGCCTGCGAGAGATTCTCGAGACTGCCCTTGGGAGTGACGCGGGCGTCGACGAAATCAGGAATGACGATGCTGGTTTCCACTACAGAAGGCCGCCCCGCGCGGCCCGGGCCTCAGGGCCGGATATCGATTGGCGTATCCTCGCCGGTGCTCAGCCAGATCTCGACCATGTCGGAGTTGCTCACTGCGATGCAACCGTCGGTCCAGTCGCGCTGCTGATAGTACTCGGGCGGGTGCTTCAGGCGATTCGGCAATCCGTGAATCATGACGGAGCCGCCGGGCCGGTAACCCTGGCTGCGCGCCCGCCGGATGTCCTGGTCGCTGGGATACGAGATCTGGATGGAGAGAAAGAAATCGCTGCTGGCGTTGCGGCGCGCCAGCCGGTAGGCGCCTTCCGGCGTACGGAAGTCCCCTTCGCGCAGCTTCGGCCCGCTGGGATCGAGGCCGAGCGCAATGCGATAGGTGCTGACGACCTGGCGATCACGGACGAGGTCCATGCGGCGCTCGGCTTTGTAAACGATGACCTGGTCGCAAGGCTGAAAGACAGCGAGAGGAATGGCGACCTGGGCGGCGAAGGTGAGCGCTCCGCAGGCAAACAACCCTGAAAGTACTTTATGCATTCAGCCTGTACGTCCTCTGTCCCTTGGACCGGCGCCGATTATAGAGGTGCCCGGCGCGCCGCGTGACCGGCAATGCGTCACAGTCGCTGCCGCAAACTCTGAGTTGTGTCGCTCACTTGAGACAATGGCTGCCAGGCCGGGGAAGATCTGCAGACCCGTCCCTAACCCAACTCGACGCGAATCAGCTCGACCGCGCGCCGCAGTGCTTGTTCCACCAGCCGCGTTTCGGGATGACGGACGATGAGATACCCGACACCTTCGTAGCCCGCGGCTTGTGCCTGGCCCGATTGCGGCAGGCGCGCTTCGACGACCAGCGCGCCGAGCTCGCGCTGCGCCTGCGCGAGCCCATGCACTGCGCGCACGCGTCCGCTTCCCATGCCTCGCAGGTACGCGGCACCGGCGCTGTAGTCGCGCCGTGGCACATCGAACCGATCGCTCGCCATGAGACGCGGCCACGCGCGATAGAAGTCGCAGTCGCACGCGTAGGAGATGAGCGAAGTGAACTGCGCGCCGGGCGGGCGCGCGGCCACTTCCGAAATCGCAATCCCACCGCTCGCGCGCCGGAACCATTCCATGTGCGTCATCCCCGTGTCGAGCCCGAGAGCGTGCAAGGCGGGAGCT
>DATBIF010000107.1:0-2377 GCA_036557045.1 Steroidobacteraceae bacterium | reverse complement strand
CGTGACCGGACTCCTGTATATCGACCTCGAGCGCGACCGCGGCGACAAACCGGTGATGCCGCGCGTACCGAGTCAGCGCTACCCGGTGATCCGCACCGTCAAGTCGAACTTCGACATCCTGCTCAGCAGCCTGCCCGATCTCATCGGGCGGGGCTCGGGCCTGGCACAGCGCATGAGCAAGGTGTTCAACGACGAGAACGTGGCGGCGATCGGCGCGACACTGGACAACCTCAATCGGGCGAGCAGCGAGCTGCCGGGGATCCTCAGGGACGTGCACGGGCTGCTCGCCGATACCAGGCGCACACTCGGCGAGATCGAGGGCGCAGCGAGTGGCATTCGGGAGATCACCCAGGGCTCAGACGTCAAGATGACGCTCGACCGGGTGCGCGTGACCATGGAGCACCTGGCGTCGACGTCCGAGCGCCTGGATCAGTTCGTGACGGAAAACCAGGGGAATATCGCTCGCTTCAGTGACAGCGGGCTGCTGGAATTGCAGCAACTGATTCGCGAGAGTCGCGAGGCGGCCGAGGACTTCCGCAACCTGTCGCGCAGCATCAAACGCGATCCCTCGCAACTGCTCTATGAACAGAAGTATCCGGGCGTGGAGATTCCGCGATGAGCCAGTCGACCGCGATGCGCAGGCGCACACTGTGGGTGGCGGTCGGGCTTGCCGTGGCGGCAAGCGGCTGCGTCAGTGACGCGTTCGACAGTGAGCTTCCCCCGCAACACGTTTACGTCCTGAGCCCGCTGCCCGCGGAGAACCCCGAGGGTGGGCCGTTGACGATCGGGCTCACCGTGGCGCGCCCCACGGCGCGGCCGGGCCTCGACACCGATCGCATTGCCCTGTTGCAGCCGGACCGGCGTCTCGACTACTACGCCGGAGCGCGTTGGGGAGCCGAGACTCCGCAGGTGGTGCAGGATCTGCTGATCCAGTCGTTGCGCAACACGCGGCGCCTGTCCACGGTGCAGGGCGAACTCTCGCCGTTCGTGAGCGAATACGTGCTGCAGATGGATATCGCCGATTTCCAGGCCGAATACGGCAGCGGCGCGAATCCCGTCGTACGCGTGAGCCTGGTTTGTACCGTCGGGCGAGTACGCGATCGCAAGCCGCTTGCCGATTTCACCGCCAGCGCGACCGCCCCCGCTGCCGGCAATACCCTGGCTGCCACCGTGGCGGCGTTCGAAGCGGCGTCTCAGCAAGCCGCAAAGGTTGCGGTCAGCGAGACGCTCGACGCGCTCGCGGCGGGCGGCGCGGCGGCACCGCCGGGCGCGGCCCAACGCTGACGCGTCGGGTGGCGCTCGCCGTCCAGTCATATGCGCGTGCTTCGAATCCTGCTGCTCGCCGCTCTGCTGCTGGCGCGGCCGGTGGCAGCAGAAGAGATCTCGGGCACCGTCATCAAGGTGTTCGACGGTGACAGTTTCATCGTCGCGCCCGCGCAGGGGGAGCGCATCGAGGTCCGCCTGGCTGGCATCGATGCTCCCGAGAAGAATCAGCCGTACGCGGACATTGCGCGCGCCGCGCTGCGCGGCATGGTGCTCGACCAGAAGCTCGAGCTCGAAGTGCTCGACGTCGATCGTTACGGTCGCAAGGTGGCGCGGGCCTTCCGTGTATCGGATCGGATGGATATCAACGCCGAGCTCGTGCGCCGCGGTCACGTCTGGGTCTATCGACGCCATGCGTACGACGAGGCGCTCTACCACCTGGAGCGCGATGCGCGCGAGCAGAAGCTGGGTCTGTGGGCACTGCCCGACGCGGAGCGTGAGCCGCCGTGGCGCTGGCGCCGCGAGCACCCGCCGGAGCACCACGCCGCCGGCGCGGATCAGAAACCGCCGAGCCCGGCGCCCTCCATGAGCCGATAGCGCCAGTAACGGGGAAACGACTGGTCTTCGTAGATCTGGAAGTCGGCGGTGTATTCGCGCAACGCCCCCGGATCGTTCTGCCACAGCGTCTCGAAATAGTTGACGAGCTCCTGTGCGAGCGGCGTATCGAGATCCGCCTCCAGCGCCACGTCGGCGTTGAGGTTGAAGTTGTCGAGCTGCCGGCGGGTAAGATCCGCCGATCCGATCAGTGCCCAGAGCGACTCCGCCTTGCGCACCATGGCGAGAGCCGCATGAAACTGCTCACCGTGGGTGCGATACCAGCGGCACTCGATGCGCCCGCCGCTCTGTCGAATGAGCTCGGCAGCGGCCGGACGATTCGGCACGCCATCGCTCACACGGCCGTACACGTCCTTGTTGGGATCGAGGATCAGCCGCACGCGCACGTCGCGCGCCGCCGCCTCGCGCAATGCCTCGATGACATCGCGGTCGCTCAGGTAGAGCGCCGCGATCGAAATCGACTCGCCGGATTGCGCGGTGTCGATCGCGGCCAGCAGGT
>DATBIF010000106.1:0-3823 GCA_036557045.1 Steroidobacteraceae bacterium | reverse complement strand
CCGCAGAACCTGAAGCGTCGCACCCGCAAACACTGGTACGGCGCCGTCGAGCAGGTGTCACCCAATGTCCATCCGCTCCGGCATTCACTGTTTCAGAGAGTTGCGCGGCGGACGCCTGAAGAGCTAGCGAGCGCGCTAGCGCGGGAAGAAGCTAGCTAACGCGCGAATGCGGCAAGAAGCTCCAGCTAGCCAGCGCAGTGCGCGTTCAAGTCACTGGCTAAGGCAGGACGGTTGGGGCGTTGGCTGGGTGTGCCTGGAGAGGCTGTGTGAAATGCCCTCTGTCCGGGCGATCAGCGCTCAGACCGGCTTCATTTCAGGTCAGGTAACGGATCGTCGTCTGAGCGCCGCACGGACTGAGGGAACGCGTGCGATTTGAAGCGTCCTCGCTGCAAATCGTCACTGCGCACTTCACCCAGGCGCTCAAGGCACACCCAGCCAACGACCCAAGCGGACTGCGCTACTCGGCAAGAAGTCTGGCGATCAGCGCTTCGATGGCGTGAGCCTGCTTGTCGTCGGCGTGCGTTTCGCCGACGTAGCGGCCGCGGATGCGACCCTGCTTGTCGATGATGTAGTAGGCCGGCCAGTATTGATTGTCGAGCGCCTTCCAGTACGAGAAGTCGTTGTCGAGCATCACCGGGTGCGCGAGGCCGAATTCCCTGGTCTTCGCGATGACATTGGCGCGAACGCGTTCGTCGGGGAATTCGGGCGCGTGCACGCCAAGGACTGCCAGACCCTTGGGGCCGAACCTGCTCTCGACGCTCTTCAACCACGGGAACGAGTGATAGCAGTTCCAGCATTCGAAAGCCCAGAAGTCGACGAGGAGCACGCGGCCCGCAAAGTCCTCGAGCTTGAGCGGCGCGGAATTGATCCAGTCATCTGCTGCCGTGTGCGTGAATTGCGGTGCGCGATCTGCGTCGTTCCCTGGAGCAGTCGCGACTGCATTGAGTGACAGGCCTGCGCCCAGTAGCGCGCTCGTAAGCCGCAGAATGGCCTTCTTCATGATGACTCTCGTGTGGTGCGATGCAGACTGAGACCCGGGCCAGGCCGTAATTATTTCGCCGGACGTGTGCCGTAGGCGATTTCGAGCACGACGAAGGTACGCATCCCGCCCGGAACCTCCACGCTGACTTCATCGTCGATGGCCTTGCGCATCAGGGCGCGCGCGAGGGGCGAATCCATGCTGATGTAGTCCGGCTCGAGATCGAACTCGTCCGGCCCGACGATGCGCACGCAACGCTCGGCGCCTTCATCGTCCTCCACACGGACCCACGCGCCAAAAAAGATACGGCGCGGATCGCTCGGCGGCTGGTCGACGATTGCGATGCCCTCGAGCCGCTTGCGCAGGAAACGCACGCGCCGGTCGATCTCGCGCAGCTGCTTCTTTCCGTAGGTGTACTCGGCGTTTTCGGATCGATCGCCCTGTGCGGCTGCGGCGGCGACGGCCGCCGTGACTTGTGGACGCTGAACCCGCCAGAGGTGGTCGAGCTCCTCGCGCAGCCGTTTCGCGCCCTCCGGCGTGATGTATTTCGAGCCCTGGGGCTGCGGCGGCCGATAGCGACTCATGGCCCCGAGGCTCGCCATACGGCGGGGAAAGCGCGTGCAGCAATCACGCTGGACGCTGTATCCGGCGCCTGAAACCCCTGATGTACCAATGATTTGTGCATCCGATCACAGTTTTGACTTAAGCGTCTCACTAATCTCGCTCGCCATGGGCGTCAAGTATTACACCCACTTTCTGATGAACGACCGTCCCGAGACGACCAACGAGTTCTCCGGCGTCGTCGAGCTCAACCGCACGCCGCGCGCAGCGCAGGATCTCGAGGATATCGCGGCGATCCTGGCGCGCAGCCTCGATCTCGACTCGGATGACATCCGGGTGTTGCACTGGTCGCGCCTGCACTGAATCCCCTAGCGGACTTTCCTTCCCTTCATCAAAGTCCGCTTCTCTGAACCCCAGACCAAAAGTCTGGGGTTTTTTTTTGAGCTAACCTTGCGGCCATGTCGTCAGGTTCCTTCAAGGATCATTTCTCGGGGCACGCGGGCGACTACGCGGCCCATCGGCCTTGGTACCCGGACGAGTTGTTCGATGAGCTCGCGAGGCTTTGTTCTGCACACGAACGCGCGTGGGATTGCGCTACCGGCAACGGCCAGGCGGCTACCGGTCTCGCGCGCCACTTCGCGCATGTGGTCGCGAGCGATGCCAGCGTGCAGCAGCTCGAGAACCGACGGCCGCATCCGCGCATCGACTATTGCGCGGGACTCGCGGAGGCCGCGCCACTCGCCCGCGCATGCTGCGATCTGGTTACAGTCGCGCAATCGGTGCACTGGTTCGAGTTCGAGCGTTTCTACGCGGAAGTGCGGCGCGTGCTCAAGCCGGGCGGCGCGCTTGCGTTGTGGACCTATGGAATCTTTCGTGTGCAAACCGAGATCGATGCGCGGATCGATCGCTTCTACGAAGAGGTTGTCGGCCCTTACTGGCCGCCCGAACGATGCTACGTCGAGACGGGATACCGCACGATCCCGTTCCCCTTCGCCGAGCTGAAGCCGCCGCCAATCGTTCTCGAGACGCACTGGAAGTTCGACCAGGTGATGAACTACATCGGTACCTGGTCCGCCGTGCAGCGATACCGGGAGGCGCAGCAGACCGATCCGCTGCCCGCCTTGCGGGCGCAACTGGAACCCTCCTGGGGCGGCGCCGGGCGCGTTCGCGACATCCGCTGGCCGCTGCACCTGCGGGTCGGGCGAACCTGACGCTCTTCGCATATACTGCGCGCCCATTTTTATTTACTACCGGCCGGTGCCGGCGGAATGGCGCCTGGCGCTGCTTGAATCCCGGGCTCAAACCCAAATGAAGCGAATCTTGATGACTCTCATCGCCGCAACCATCGCCAGCTGCGCCGCCGCCCCCGAAAGCACCACTCCCGGTACCTCCGCCACACCGCCCGCCACCTATGGGTCCGGGCTCGATCTCGCCGGGTTTGATCGCAACGTGCGTCCGCAGGACGACCTGTTCCGCTTCGTGAACGGTTCCTGGCTCCAGACCGCCGTGATCCCTGCCGACCGCGCCAACTACGGCGCCTTCACGATGCTCGACGACCAGGCGCAGGCGGATGTTCACGAGCTCGTCGAAAAGGCCGCGAATGCTCAGAACAAGGAGCCCGGCTCGGACACGCAGAAGGTGGGCGATCTTTATCTGAGCTTCATGGGTACCGAGCGCATCGAGCAGCTCGGCCTCGAGCCGCTCGCAGGCGAGCTCAAGCGAGTCGACACGATCGCCAGCACGCACGATCTGGTGCGCTACATGGGTTATGCGCAGAGCATCGGCGTTCCACATCCCGTCTGGCATTTCATCGCGCAGGACGAAAAGAACGCGACCGCCTACATTTCCAACATCTATCAGCGCGGTCTCACGCTCCCGGACCGCGACTACTATCTCAAGACCGACGAGAAGTACGTTTCCATCCGCGCCAAGTACGTCGCGTACGTGGCCTCGCTCCTCAAGCTCGCAGGCGCCAAGGACCCTGACGGCGGCGCGCAGCGCATCATGGCGCTGGAAACGCGGCTCGCACAGGCGCACTGGACGCGCGTCGAGAACCGCGACGCCGAGAAGACCTACAACAAGTTCGACATCGCGGCCGCCAACAGGCTCAGCCCCGGTTTCGACTGGTCGGAGTTCTTCGCGGGTGCGGAGTCGGATGCGCGTGAGCTCGTGATCGCTCAGCCGAGTTACGTCACGGCGCTCGGCAAGGCGGTTACGGAGCTGCCGCTCGAGGATTGGAAGCTGTACATGAAGTACAAGCTGATCGACGAGTACGCACCCTAC
>DATBIF010000105.1:0-4116 GCA_036557045.1 Steroidobacteraceae bacterium | reverse complement strand
CCTCCTGGGCGCGGTACTCCACTCATAGGACGTAGCGGCTCAGGTCCTCGTCGTCTAGCAGCTTCTCCAGCCGGCCACGAACGAACGCCGCGTCCACTGTCACGGTTTCGCCGGTCAGCTCCGGTCCCTCGTAGGAGACATCTTCGAGCACCTTCTCCATCACCGTGTGCAGGCGCCGCGCGCCGATGTTCTCGGTGCGCTCGTTCACCTGGTAGGCGATCTCGGCGATGCGCCGCACGCCGCTCGGATCGAAGCGCACTTCAAATCCCTCGGTCGCGAGCAATGCGGAATATTGCGTGCACAGCGACGCATCGGGCTCGGTCAGGATGCGCACAAAATCCTCGACCTTGAGAGCCAGCAGCTCGACACGAATCGGCAGCCGGCCCTGCAACTCCGGGATCAGGTCGGACGGCTTCGACATGTGAAACGCGCCCGAGGCGATGAAGAGGATGTGATCGGTCTTCACCATGCCATACTTCGTGGTGACGGTGCTGCCTTCGATCAGTGGCAGGAGATCGCGCTGCACGCCTTCGCGTGACACATCCGCGCCCACGGTTTCCTGCCGGCGCGCGAGCTTGTCGAGCTCGTCGATGAACACGATGCCGTTCTGCTCGGCGGCGCTCACGGCCTGTGCCTTGAGCTCCTCCTCGTTGACCAGCTTCGCGGCTTCTTCATCGGTCAGGACCTTGATGGCCTCTTTCACCTTGACCTTGCGCGTGCGGGTGCGCCCGCCACCGATGTTCTGGAACATCGACTGCAGCTGCTGCGTCATCTCTTCCATCCCGGGCGGCGCCATGATCTCGACACCGATCGGCACCGCGCGCAGCTCGATTTCGATCTCGCGATCGTCGAGCGCGCCTTCGCGCAGCATCTTGCGGAATTTCTGGCGCGTTTCGGCATCGCGCGGCGGCGAGGGGTCATCGGTCGAGAAGCCCATCTGGCGCGGGCGCGGCAGCAGGACGTCGAGCACCCGGTCTTCGGCGGAATCCTGCGCGCGGTCGCGGACCTTGCTGACCTCCTGCTCGCGCGTCATCTTCACCGAGACGTCGACCAGGTCCTTCACGATCGAATCGACGTCGCGGCCGACGTAGCCGACTTCGGTGAACTTGGTGGCCTCGACCTTCACGAACGGCGCGTTTGCGAGTTTCGCCAGGCGACGCGCGATCTCGGTCTTGCCGACACCGGTCGGCCCGATCATCAGGATGTTCTTGGGCGTGATCTCCTGGCGCAAAGGCTCCGGCACCTGCAGGCGGCGCCAGCGATTGCGCAGCGCGATCGCGACCGCACGCTTGGCGGCTTCCTGCCCGATGATGTGCTTGTCGAGCTCGTGAACGATTTCCCGCGGGGTCATGTTCGACATCACTCGGCCTTGAGCTCTTCGATGGTGAGATTGCGATTGGTGTAGATGCAGATATCCGCGGCGATGCCGAGCGCCTTCTCGACGATCTCGCGGGCGCTGAGGTTGCTGTCCTCGAGGAGCGCACGGGCAGCGGACTGCGCGTACGGGCCGCCGGAGCCGATCGCCATCAGCTGCAGCTCCGGCTCGATCACGTCGCCGTTGCCCGAGATGATGAAGGAGCTCTGCGCGTCGGCGACGCACAGCAACGCCTCCAGGCGGCGCAGGTAGCGATCCGTACGCCAGTCCTTGGCGAGCTCGATCGCGCCGCGCGTGAGATTGCCGTATTTCTCCAGCTTGCCTTCGAAACGCTCGAACAGCGTGAACGCATCCGCCGTTCCGCCCGCGAATCCCGCCAGCACCTTGTTCTGATAGAGGCGGCGCACCTTGCGCGCGTTGCTCTTCATCACGGTCGCGCCGATGGTGACCTGGCCGTCGCCGCCCATCGCGACGACGCCGTTGCGCCGCACGGAGAGAATCGTAGTCGCATGAAAGTCGGCAGCTTCGGTCATCGGAGAACTCCTGGCCGTCGCCCCGGGGCGCCCGGGTCAGCGGGAGCGTTTGCGTCGAGCGCGCGGGTGTGAAGCGTCGTATATACGTGCCAGGTGCTGGAAATCAAGATGCGTGTACACCTGCGTGGTACTGATATTGGCGTGCCCGAGAAGTTCCTGCACGCCGCGCAGGTTTCCGCTCGATTCGAGGAGGTGCGTGGCAAAGGAATGACGGAAGAGGTGCGGATGCGTCTTGACGCCGATCCCGGAGCGGCGCGCCCAGTGATCGATCCTGAGCTGCACCGCGCGGGCGCCGATGCGCCGCCCGTTGCGCCCGACGAACACGGCCGCCTCGTCCACATCTGCAAGTGCCGCACGCTCCTTCATCCACGCGCGGATCGCGTCCGCGGCGAATCGACCGATCGGCAGGACGCGCTCTTTGTTGCCTTTGCCAGTCACCCGCAGGGTGCGGTCCGCGAGATCGAGGTCGGTCAGGTCGAGGGAGATCAGTTCCTGCAGGCGCAGGCCGGAGGAATAGAGCAGCTCCATCATCGCCTTGTCACGCACACCGATGCCCTCGGCGGTGCGGAAGTCTAGGAGCTTCGTCATCTGGTCGGCATCGAGCGTGTGCGGCAGGCGCTTGGCGGCCTTGGGTGCACGCGCCTCGAGTGCGGGATTGCTGCTGAGCGCGCCTTCGCGGATCAGGTAGCGCAGGAAGGTGCGGATCGCCGAGATCTGTCGCTGGATGCTGCGCGGAGACAGGCCGCGCGCGTGTTCCCGGGCGGCGAACACCCGGACGTGCTGCGCGTCGAGGGATTTCCAGTCGCCAACCTTCTGCGCGTCGCAGTAGGCGACGAGCGCCGCCAGGTCACGTTCGTAGCTGCTCGCGGTCAGGGCGCTGAGCCTGCGCTCGGTGCGCAGGTGCCTGATGAACGCCCTGGTCCAGGCGAGCGCGCCGGCGTTCATCCGAAGCGTGCAAGAGCCTCGCGGATGTGATCGCCGATGCGGCCGAGGAAGTCCGTGCTCATCGTCGGGTGGAAGCGATCCGAGTCGCTGCTGCCGATCGCGAGGAAGCCGAGCTCCGCGTTCGCGCCCAGCGGTGCGAGCGCGACCGATCCGATCTCGATGTTGCCCGCGCCGAACAGGTAGTCGCGCTGTGCATCGCGCACCTGGCCGCAACGCGCCTTGGCGTTCGCGAGGAAGGTGTCGAACATCTTGAGATCCGCATGCTCCCGCGGGAGCACTCGGAGGAACGGGCCCTCGAGTGCCTTGAGCTCCGGGCGCGGCGCGACGAAGAGCACGAGCACGGCATGCATGGCCTCGAAATCCTCGCGCAGCGATGCCTCCACGGCGGTCACGGTATCCGCCATCGTGCGGGTGCGGATCAGCCGCCGGTCGAAGCGATGGATCTTGTCGGTGAGCGCCTCGTTTGCGCGGGCGACGTCGATCAGTTCCTTGAGCTTGTGCTCGAGCCCGCGATTGCGCTCCCGCAGGACATCCACCTGGCGCTCGACGAGTGAGATGGTCTGTCCGGACTCGCGCGCGTGCGGCAGGCGCAGGCGTGCGAGCAGGGCGCTGTTGCGATCGAAGAAATCCGGATGTGTCTGCAGGTATTGCGCCACGGTGTCGTCGTTGATCGTCGTCTCGCTCTTTACGCCACGCGCCTGCTGTGTGCTCATCGTAGTGTCATCCCCTTGCGTACTTGGTCAGACTTCAACGCGGCCTTCGTAGGCCGTTTCGGTCGGTCCCGTGAGCCAGATGTGCTCGCCGTCTCCGGCCCAGCTCACGATCAGCCGGCCGCCGCGCACATCGACCTGGACCTCCTCCCCCAGCAAACCATGCCGTCGCCCGACGGCCACTGCCCCGCATGCGCCCGTGCCACAGGCGAGCGTCTCGCCGGTGCCGCGCTCGTGCACCCGCAGGCGGATCTGCCTGGGGCTCACGACTTCCATGAATTCGACGTTGGTGCGATTCGGGAAGCGCGGGTGATTCTCTACGGCGGGCCCGAGCCTGTCCACGGGCGCGCTGTCGACGGATGTCACGCGCAGCACCGCGTGCGGGTTGCCGATCGACACCGCGCCGATCTCGATTTCCCCGCCTGCGACCTGCAGCGGATAGATATAAGCCTCGCCGCTGGCCTCGAACGGCAGCGAGCGCGGATCAAAGTTGGGCACGCCCATGTCGACCGACACCAGGCCGTCATCGCGCACGCGCGCGCGCACCACGCCG
>DATBIF010000104.1:0-6773 GCA_036557045.1 Steroidobacteraceae bacterium | reverse complement strand
CGGTCCCGCAGACTTTGCAGGATGTCGTGATCGTGTATGCCGCGGTCAGCGGGCTCCAGGACGGACAACTGCGCGAGGAGAACTACGTCAACAAGGTGTACCCGGCACTGATTGCGGGCCGCCTGTGGTCCGCGATCCAGGTCACCACCGCCGCCGGCATCACGGCGGTCGTCGATCTGGTGCTCGACTCGGCAGGCCGTTACCGTGGCTTCGTCGCCCAGGAAAATTTCCGGCTGCCCGATATCCTGGCCAACCGCTTCGGCCGCTATTACGCGCCCGGCGGCACCAAGGACGTGTCCTCGGAAGTCGTGGTCTCAGGCAAAGCCGGCCACCAGCGCCAGGTGTGGGAGAAAGCGTCGTGAACGAACTACTCGCGCGGCTGAATCTCAAGCCGGTGAACGCCGGCACGTGGTCGGGTAGCAAGGGCTGGTCGACGGAAACGAGCGGCCCACTCCTCGACTCGCTCAATCCCGCAACCAATGAAGTCATCGCCCAGGTGCGTGGCGCCACGGAAGGCGATTACGAGCAGGTGATGCAGTCGGCGGTCGCCACGGCCCGCGAATGGCGGCAGGTGCCGGCGCCGAAGCGCGGCGAAGCGGTGCGCCTCGTCGCCGAGGAACTGCGTGCGCACAAGGATGCTCTCGGCAGCCTCGTGTCGCTCGAGAACGGCAAGATCAAGCCGGAAGGCGACGGCGAAGTACAGGAGATGATCGACATCGCCGACTTCGCGGTGGGCCAGGCACGCATGCTCTATGGACTCACGATGCATTCCGAACGCCCGCAGCATCGCATGTACGAGCAGTGGCACCCGCTCGGCGTCGTGGGGATCATTTCCGCATTCAACTTCCCGGTCGCCGTATGGTCCTGGAACGCGTTCCTGGCGGCGATCTGCGGCAACACCAGCGTGTGGAAGCCCTCGCCCAAGACGCCGCTTTGCGCCGTGGCGGTGCAGGAGATCTGCAACCGCGCCCTGGCGAAGCATCACCTGCCGCCGATTTTCCAGCTCTTCACCGCTGCGGGTAATCAGCTCGCGGAGCGTTTCACCGACGACTCACGTGTGGCGCTCCTGTCCTTCACCGGCTCGACTGCCGTGGGACGCAAGGTGGGCGAGCGCGTGGCCGCGCGCATGGGCAAGAGCCTGCTCGAGCTCGGCGGCAACAACGCGATCATCGTGGACGAGTCGGCCAACCTGGACCTCGCGGTGCCTTCCATCGTCTTCGGCGCGGTCGGCACCGCAGGCCAGCGCTGCACCAGCACCCGGCGCGTATTCGTGCATCGCTCGCGGCAGGCGGAGCTCGAGAAGCGCCTGCTCAATGCCTACCAGCAGGTGAAGATCGGCGATCCGCTTGCTTCGGACACCCTGTGCGGTCCGCTCATCGATCGCCAGGCGGTGGCCAACTTCGAGGCGGCCATCGCGCGCGTGCGCGAACAGGGCGGTGAGATTCTCTGCGGCGGGCGCGTGCGCGCAGGACGCGGCAATTTCGTCGAGCCCGCCATCGTGCGGGCGCGCAATGACTGGGCGATCGTGCAGACCGAGACTTTCGGGCCGATCCTGTATCTCATCCCCGTGAATTCGCTCGAAGAGGCGATCGCCGAGCAGAATCGCTCGGCACACGGCCTGTCCTCGGCGATCTTCACGGATCGGCTGCAGAGCGCCGAGCGCTTTCTGTCGGCCGAGGGCAGCGACTGCGGCATCGCCAACGTGAACATCGGTACCTCGGGCGCGGAGATCGGTGGCGCATTTGGCGGAGAGAAGGAGACCGGGGGCGGACGCGAGTCCGGTTCGGACTCCTGGAAGGCTTACATGCGCCGCCAGACCAGCACCATCAACTGGAGTTCCTCGCTCCCGCTCGCCCAGGGCATTCGCTTCGACGTCGAGGGCTAGCCCGGGCTCGTGCCGTGATACGCTGCACGGGCGCGGCACTGGGGCCGCGCCCGGTTCCGCCATGCGTGCATTCCTGTTGGCACTCCTGCTGCTGAGCGTCGCGCTGCTCCGGGCCGAAACGCCCGAGAAACCCGCGGCTTCGGCCTCCACCGTGCTCCTGCTCAGGATCGACGGCCCGATCGGGCCCGCGATCAGTCACTACTTCTCGCAGGGATTGAGCAAGGCCCAGCAGTCGGGCAGCGCGCTCGTCATCCTCGAGATGGACACGCCCGGCGGACTCGACAACTCGATGCGCGACATCATCAAGGAGATCCTGGCTTCGCCGATTCCCGTGGTGACGTTCGTCGCACCGAGTGGCGCACGCGCAGCCAGCGCGGGGACTTACATTCTGTACGCCAGCCATGTCGCTGCGATGGCTCCGGCGACCAACCTCGGCTCGGCAACACCCGTGCAGATCGGCGGCGAGTCCGCGCCCGAACCGGGCGCGAATGAGAAACCATCACCGGACGAGGCAGACTCGAAGGACAAATCCAAGGAGAAGAAGGACGCCACGGACGCGAAACAGGAACGGCGTCCCGTGCCAGGCAGCGCCATGGAGCGCAAGGTGGTCAACGACGCCGTCGGTTATCTGCGCAGCCTCGCGCAGCTGCGCGGCCGCAACGTCGAATGGGCCGAGCGCGCGGTGCGCGAAGGCGCAAACCTCCCCGCCTCCGAGGCGCTCGACAGTAAAGTGATCGACCTGATCGCGAAGGATGTGCCGGATCTTCTGCAGCAGCTCGACGGCCGCAAGCTCCGCCTCGGCGCGGGTGAAATCACGCTCGCGACCAAGGGGCTGACCGTCGAGAAGTTCGAGCCCGACTGGCGCACCGAACTGCTCGCGGTCATCACCAATCCAACCATTGCCTACGGGCTGTTGCTGATTGGCATCTATGGCCTGCTGTTCGAGGGCTACAACCCCGGCGCCGTGTTGCCTGGAGTCGCCGGAGCGATCTGTCTGCTGCTCGCGCTGTTCGCGTTCCAGGTGCTGCCGGTGAATTTCGCCGGTCTTGCCCTCATCGTGCTGGGCGCTTTGCTGGTGGTAGCCGAGGCCTTCGTGCCCAGCTTCGGCGCACTCGGCGTGGGCGGCCTGATCGCATTCATTATCGGCTCAATCATGCTGTTCGATACCAGCGTGCCGGGGTTCTCCATCGCGCTGCCGATCATTGCGGCGATTGCGTTCGTCGCGGGACTCGTGCTGGTCGGGATGGTGTGGATATTCGGGCGCGCACGCCTCCGACCCGTCGTGACCGGTGTCGAGCACATGCGCGGCAGCACCGCCGAAGTACTGGAAGGCTTTGCCACGCAGGGTACAGTGCGTCTCGGCGGTGAGCTCTGGAACGCGCGCACTTCGGTGCCGCTGAGCGCCGGGCAGCTGGTGCGTGTCGTAAGAGTGGATGGCCTGCTGCTGTGGGTCGAGCCGCTCAATCAATGAGGAGAGTGTCGCAATGAGTCCATTCATCCTGGTGGTCGTGTTCCTGGTCGGTGCCCTCCTCTTCAGCGCCATCAAGATCCTCAGGGAATACGAGCGCGGCGTGATGTTCACCCTGGGCCGTTTCACCGGCATCAAGGGCCCGGGAATCATCCTGGTGATCCCCATCCTGCAGCAGATGACCAAGGTCGACCTGCGCGTCGTCGTGCTCGACGTACCGAAACAGGACGTCATCTCGCGCGACAACGTCTCGGTGAAAGTGAACGCGGTGGTCTACTTCCGCGTGGTCGATCCCGGAAAGGCCATCATCCAGGTCGCGAATCCCTGGGAAGCCACCAGCCAGTTCGCGCAGACGACCCTGCGTTCCGTGCTGGGCCAGCACGACCTCGACGAGATGCTGTCGCAGCGCGAGAAGCTCAATGTCGACATCCAGCACATCCTCGACCAGGCCACCGATGCGTGGGGCATCAAGGTCGCCAATGTCGAGATCAAGCACGTCGATCTCGACGAGAGCATGATCCGCGCCATCGCCAAGCAGGCCGAAGCCGAGCGTACGCGCCGCGCCAAGATCATCCACGCGGAAGGCGAAAAGCAGGCGGCCCAGATGCTGGTGGAGGCGGCCCATTCCCTGGCCGCGGAGCCCAAGGCGTTGCAGCTGCGCTACCTGCAGACGCTGGCCGACATATCCAGCGATCGCAGCTCGGTCATTCTTTTCCCGCTGCCCCTGGATCTCATCAAGCCGTTGATAGGCGACAAGTAGGAAGCTACCGCCCCGGCAGGCAGATCGAGATGCGCGCGCCACCGAGCGCCGATGCGCCGATCTCGAGCGTGCCGTCATAGAGCTCCACTATCTCGCGCACCATCGCGAGCCCGAGCCCCTGCCCCTCGACGTGCTCGTCGGCGCGCGCGCCGCGCTCCAGGATTCGTTGCCGATCGGCGCTGGCGATGCCGGCACCATCATCCTCAACCGTGATTTGCAGGCGGGTTCGAACATCGGCGTCCTGGGCGCGACCTACCGATACGCGCACGCGCGAATGGCACCACTTGCAGGCGTTGTCCAGGAGGTTGCCGAGCAACTCGAACAGGTCCCCGCGATCGCCCGTGAACGCGACACGGTCGGCGGAGCTGATCTCGATCAGCAGGTCGCGATTCGCATAGACCTTGCTCAGTGCCGCGCGCAGCTCCGTGAGGAGCGGCACGACTTCCACCGTCGTCTGGCCCATCACCGCTCCACCCGAGGCGGCGGCGCGCTTGAGCTGGTGCTGCACGATCGCATTCATCCGGTCGATCTGCTGATTCACGATCTCGTGGCGCCGGTCGACAGTGGCTTCGCCCGCAAGCGTGGTGCGAATGACTGCGAGCGGTGTCTTGAGGCTGTGCGCGAGGTTGCCGAGCGTATTGCGATAACGCTCGACGCGCTGACGCTCGCTCTTGAGCAGCGCGTTCATGTTGGCGGCGAGACCCATCAATTCGCGCGGCTGCGAGGCGCTCAGCGAAGTACGCTGGCCCGCCTCCACTTCACCGATCTCGGCCTCGATCTGCCGCAACGGCCCGAGCGCCCAGCGCAGCAGCAGCGCCAGCGATCCGAGGAGCAGCACGAACAATCCCAGGAACCAGCCGAGCATCTGGCTGCGGAAGCGCGCCAGCTGCGCTTCATAGGGCGCGAGGCTGGTGGCGACGCTGAAGATGAATTCGCGGTTGGTGTTCCTGGCGATTTCCCAGTTGATGGACGCGGTCAACACCATCGTGCGGAGCTTGCTGTCGAGCGTGCGCTGCTCCAGGCGGCGTGAGCCGGGCGCAACCGGACCGCCGAAATCGATCTCGTTGCCAAGGAGCGACGGCGAACGCCAGATCAGCTTGCCCCTGGGGCTGCGGATCTCCGCATACAGTCCGGAGCCAGGCTGTTGCAGCCGGGTTTCTGCGAGCGCGCCCGCGGGCTGCACGTTGCCATGATCGTCGGGCTCGCAGGCCGCGAGCAGTGCGACGAGCTGCGCATCGAGCAACTCGCCGATGCTGCGTTGGCTCAGATCGCGGAACACCGCGTCCAGCGCGGCGATGGTGACGCCGAAAAAGAGAATCAACAGCAGGGAAACCGACGCCAGCAGTCTCCCGCTGAGTGACGACATCAGCCGCCGTCAGCGCGCGCGCTCGGCTCTTCGGAGCGCGCCAGGGCGAGCCGGTAGCCGCGCCCGCGCAGCGTCTCGATCGGCTGGCGCACGCCCTCCGGATCGAGCTTGCGCCGCAGGCGCCCGATGAAGACCTCGATGACGTTGCTGTCGCGTTCGAAATCCTGCGCGTAGAGCCGCTCGGTGAGCTCCGCCTTGGAGATCACTTCGCCGGCGCGCAGCATCAGGAACTCGAGGATCCGGTACTCGAACGAGGTGAGCTCGACGACGCGCTCGCCCACGGTGACCACCTGGCTGCGAGTGTCCAGGCTGATGTCGCCGCACTGGAGCACCGGCTGCGACCAGCCGCCGGAACGCCGTAACAGGGCCTGCACGCGCGCCAGCACTTCCGGCATGTGAAAGGGCTTGGCCACGTAGTCGTCCGCGCCCGACTGCAGGCCTTCGACCTTGTCCTGCCAGCGGTCGCGCGCGGTGAGGATCAGGATCGGGAAGCTCTTCCCCGCCTCGCGCAATTGCCGGATCAGCTCGATGCCGGACATCTTCGGCAATCCCAGGTCAATGATGGCCAGGTCCAGCGGGTACTCCCTGCCGGCATACAGGCCTTCCTCGCCATCGGCCGCCGCGTCCACGTTGTAGCCGGCGGCTCCCAGTTGCGTAGCCAGGGACTCGCGCAACGCTTGCTCATCTTCGACGATCAAAATTCGCATCGCGATCAATGCCTCGCTCAGAAATCACGTTCGCTTTCACAACGGGGCCATGCACGGCGCTACAACACCGCACCCGAGTCCGCGTCGACACGAACGGTCCATACCTTGCCGTCGGTGTTGAGAAGTCTCAGCACATAGACGGTGCGTCCGTTCTCCTGGCGAGTCTCGGCCCGCACGACCCGAGCTTTGTAGCGTTGCTGCACCATCTGTACGGCCGCATCCAGTGACGTGCCCCCTTGCGCACGCGCATCCGCGTGCTCGCGGGATTCGGACGCCGGCTCAGGGCCTTGTCGGTGCGCCCAAGCGCCATCCGCCGCAAGGCCAGCCAGCATCACTAGGGCAAGCGACAGTACAGGTTGGTTCCTCACATCTCTCTCGCAGTCGTGCGTGGCGAGTACCGGCGCAGTGTAGTGCGCAGCCCCCGTTCCCGTAAGCGGGGACGGGCGGAATCGCTCCGCCCGTCCTGGTGCCCGTACCTGCCCGACTTACGCGGGCCGGACATCAACCTGCACCCGCAGACGCTCGCCCGGGTCGTACGGGAGGCGCGTGAAGTAGTGCCGCCCGTGATACTCATACTCGACCTGATA
>DATBIF010000103.1:0-4998 GCA_036557045.1 Steroidobacteraceae bacterium | reverse complement strand
CAGCATCTCCTCGGAGTTGTCGACACCGACGAAGCGGACGCTCGGATCCAGATTGCGGTGCAGGTTGATGAAGGTGGTCCCGGTCGAGCAACCGAGATCGTAGACGGCGGAGTCGGGCGTCGCGAAATCGCGTGCCATCTCCGCGATCATGCGCTGGATCTCGCCGTAGAACGGGACCGAGCGCGACACCATGTCGTCGAAGACCGTGGCGACGGCCTGGTCGAACTTGAAGTCCGCCACTCCGTCCTTTGGGTCCCGGTACACTTCGTCCTTGTCGAGTTTCGCCGCCATTGGACCCCCGCTTCGCGCCGCATGAGAGAGCGACCAATTCATAGCTTAGACGCAGGTCTCGCCGAAAATCAGTCGGTGGCCGCGGCGTTGACTCTTTTTGTACTTCTGATCGCGGCTTCGCTGGTGGTCGCGGCCGCCCTGAGCGGCCCGGTTCAGAAAGCGCTCGCCGCAGTGCACGTGTTTCCCCTGCACCGGGTATTCAACCGCATGGCAATGCTCGTGTTCCTGGCGGGGACCTGGGTCACGTTCAGGAGGCAGGGGCTCGCCAACCGCGACGCATTGGGCTACGCGGTTGAACCCGGCACGTTCTTCGGTGCGCTCGTGCTCGGCCTGGTCGTGGGTATCGCCATGATGCTCGCGGTCTGTGTTCCGCTGCTGGCTCTGCAGGTCCGGGTGGTCCGGGCGGAGTATTCCGGCTCGTTGCTGGCGGTCCTGCACACCCTTCCTGCCGCGCTCCTCGCTGGCTTCACGGTCGGCCTGATCGAGGAAACCTTCTTCCGTGGCGCCATGTTCAGTGCCATTGCGCGGCGGGGTCGCTGGACGAGTGCGGTGCTGCTCACCTCCGTTCTCTATTCACTGGTGCACTTCGTCGGCGAGAAAGTGCGCATCCCGCCGGAAAGCGTCACCTGGCTGAGCGGCTGGACGATCCTGGGACGCTACTTCGGCGCCTTTGCCGATCCCGCGCGGATCTTCGACGCCGCGCTCGCGCTGTTTTTCGTCGGAGTGTTGCTCGCACTGGTGCGCCGCGCATCCGGGCACATCGGTGGCTGCATCGGCCTGCACGCCGGCTTCGTTGCCGTCATTGCGCTGTTTCGCGATCTGACCATCCCCGTGTACGGCGGCCCATGGTCGTTCCTGGTAAGCCGTTTCGACGGCCTGGTGGGCTACCTGGTCGCAGCACTCGCCGCGCTGAGTTCGGCAACCTATTTCCTGTTACGGCAGGAGGAGTTACGTGGAGGTGCGACCGGCAGGTGATTTGGCTATCATGCCGGCCACTCGTCGCAGCCCGTCCAGAGAGAATCCGGTCTTACGACCGGATCGCCGAAGGCGCAACCCGCCCGGAAACGCTCAGGCACCAGGAACGGCAGGCTGGAAGACGGGCTCTGGAGAGCGGTTGCCTTTCCCCGTGATTCCCGGGGTGCAACCCACCGAAGGGGTGCGGCGCGCTGACTGCGCCTGATCTCTCAGGTCACAGGACAGAGGGGCGGTGGGCCGTGGCAGGCCCGCCGCCCTTTTTTTTCGGGAACTCGAATGGGACGTAAGGCGAGTCTGCACCTCTTGTCGATATCGGCCTGTCAACTGCGTCTCGCGCCTGGCCGGAAGCCTGCGGAGGCTCGATCGCGCCCATGAAACCTGTGCAGACTCGCCTTCGGACTCCTCTCTATGCGCGCCACGTGGAACTCGGCGCGCGCATGGTGGACTTCGGCGGGTGGGACATGCCGGTGCACTACGGCTCGCAGATCGAGGAGCACCACGCGGTGCGTCGCGACGCCGGCATGTTCGATGTGTCTCATATGTGCGTCGCGGATCTCAAGGGCGCACGCGTGCGTGCGTTTCTCCGCCAGCTCCTCGCGAACGATGTCGCGCGTCTTCAGTCTCCCGGCAAGGCACTCTACAGCTGCATGCTGCGCGAGGACGCCGGGATCCTCGATGACCTCATCGTCTACTTCCTGACTGAATCCTGGTTCCGGATGGTCGTGAACGCCGGAACGCGCGACCAGGATCTCGACTGGATCCGCCGGCGCGCCGCGCCCTTCGATGTGGAAGTGACCGAGCGCAGGGATCTCGCGATGATCGCGGTGCAGGGACCGAACGCGCGTGAAAAGGCGGCAGGCCGGATCCCGGCGCAGCACCGCGTGGCGGCACTCGGCCTCGGCACGTTCGTGGGCGCCGAATTCGGCGATCTCTTCATCGCACGCACCGGCTACACCGGCGAGGACGGCTGGGAAGTCATGATGCCGGCGGATCGGGCGGTGACGCTGTGGAATGCGTGGAGCGAAGCGGGCATCAAGCCCTGCGGGCTCGGCGCGCGCGACACGCTGCGCCTCGAGGCCGGCATGAACCTCTACGGGGCAGATATGAACGAGACCACTCATCCCCTCGAATCGGGTCTCGGGTGGACTGTCGCCTGGGAGCCGGCGGATCGAGATTTCGTGGGGCGTGCCACGTTGGCCAGGATCAGGGCGCAGGGCTGTGCACGCAGGCTGGTGGGACTTCTGCTCGAGGAGCGCGGCGTGCTGAGGTCGCACCAGAGAGTCGTGACGACGGCCGGTGATGGGGAGACGACGAGCGGAACGTTCTCGCCGACGCTCGAGCGCTCGATCGGCCTGGCACGTGTGCCGGCCGGCACGGGTGAACGAGTGCAGGTCGATATTCGCGGCAAGCTCCTCGCAGCGCGGGTGGTGAAGCCGCCGTTTGTGAGAAATGGGAGGCCTCTGGTGTCATGAGCAACATACCCCGCGATCTGAAGTACACGAAGTCGCACGAGTGGGTGCGCACGCTGGCGGACGGCACCGTCGAGATCGGCATCAGCGATCACGCGCAGCACGCGCTCGGCGACCTGGTTTTCGTGGAAGTGCCCGAAGCCGGACGCGAGGTCGCCGCGGGCGATGCCTGTGCAGTGGTCGAGTCCGTCAAGGCGGCTTCGGATGTCTACAGCCCGCTGAGCGGCACGGTGTCCGAAGGCAACGCCGCGCTCGCGGACACGCCCGAGCTCGTCAACCAGGATCCCTATGGAGGCGGATGGCTGATGCGACTGCGACCACGGCGAGCAGCGGATGTCGCTGGTCTCATGGACGCGGATGCCTACGCGAAGCATCTCGAGAGCGAAGCGGGCTGAACGGAGATCGTCGCAATGCCTTTCATTCCTCATACCGAATCCGACATTCGCACCATGCTCGACGCCATCGGCGTGCGCAGCATCGATGAGCTCTTCGAGGAGATTCCGGCCGAGCTCAAGGCACGCGCGCTCGACGGTCTGCGGCCAGGCGCGAGCGAGATGGAAATCACGCGTGTCATGCAGGAATTCGCGGCGCGCGATGGCAAGGCGCTCTGCTTCCTCGGGGCCGGCGCGTACCAGCATCACATTCCCGCTGCCGTGTGGCAGATCACGACGCGCGGCGAGTTCTACAGTGCGTATACGCCCTACCAGGCGGAAGCCAGCCAGGGAACACTGCAGCTCATTTACGAGTACCAGACGATGATGGCGAGCCTGACCGGGCTCGACGTCTCCAATGCCTCTCTCTACGACGGCGGCTCCGCGCTCGCGGAAGCCTGCCTCATGGCCGTGCGCGCGCATCGGAAGTCGAAATCGGCGCGCATCCTGCTGCCCGCCGCGCTCAATCCGACGTACCGCAAGGTCGCGCGCTCGATCGCGGGCCTGCAGGAATTCGTGTTCGAAGATCTGCCCTATGACCCGGCGCAGGGGACGACCTCGGTCGAGAGCCTGCGTCCCTACGCGGGGCAGGACATCACGGCGTTCGTGATCCAGCAGCCGAACTTCTTCGGCGGGCTGGAAGAAGTCGATGAGCTGACCGATTGGGCGCATCGCAACGGGACGCTGGTGATCGCCGTCGTCAATCCGACTTCGCTCGCGCTGCTCAAGCCCCCGGGACAATGGGGCGCACGCGGGGCCGACATTGCGTGCGGCGAGGGGCAGCCGCTCGGGGTGCCACTCTGCGCCGGCGGGCCCTACTTTGGATTCATGAGCACGCGCCAGGAGTTCGTGCGCCAGATGCCCGGACGCATCGTGGGACGCACGGTCGACCTGGAAGGGCGCCCGGGTTTCACGCTGACGCTCCAGGCCCGCGAGCAGCATATCCGGCGCGGCAAAGCCACCTCGAACATCTGCACCAACCAGGGCCTGCTGGTCACCGCTGCGACGATCTATCTCACCATCCTCGGCGCCGAGGGCCTCGAGCGCGTCGCGGCGATGAGTCAGTCACGCACCACGGAGCTGGTGCAGGCGCTGTCGCGCGTACCCGGCGTGCGGCGCAAGTTCGATCGCCCGCACTTTCACGAGGCGGTCATCGAGCTCGATCGGCCAGCGGCTCCCGTTCTGGCCGCGCTGGCTGAACGGACAATTCTCGGTGGCTTCGACCTCGGCACGGAATATCCGGAGCTCAGCCATTGCATCCTGGTGTGCGCGACCGAGATGCGCACCCAGGCAGACATCGAAACCTACGCGCGTGCGCTCGCCGACGTCATGAAGTCGGTGCGGGCCGCCTGAGGAGTCACCGTGAGTCAGACCAAGAAAGTCGCAGCGCCGGAGAAGGTGATCTTCGAGCATTCCCGCGCGGGACGAACCGCGATGGCGCAGCTGCCGCCGCGAGCCAAGCCCGCGGGCCTGCCCCCACACCTGGCACGCAAAACGCGGCCGACACTCCCCGAGGTGTCGGAGCTGCAGGCGGTGCGCCACTTCACCCGCCTGTCACAGCTCAACTTCTCCATCGACACGCATTTCTATCCGCTGGGCTCGTGCACGATGAAGTACAACCCGCGGGCCTGTAACAGCCTGGCGATGCTGCCGGAGTTCCTGAGCCACCATCCGCTTGCGCCCGAGTCGCTGAGCCAGGGCTTTCTCGGCTGCATGTTCGAGCTGCAGGAGATGCTCAAGGAAGTGACCGGCATGCAGGGCGTGTCGCTGACTCCGATGGCCGGCGCCCAGGGCGAGTTCGCCGGCGTCGCGATGATCATGGCCTATCACCG
>DATBIF010000102.1:0-7179 GCA_036557045.1 Steroidobacteraceae bacterium | reverse complement strand
CGCATTCCCGACGGGTGTGAAGTGGAGCTTCATGCCGCGCGAGGCGCCGATGCAGAAGTACGCGGTCTGCAACTCGGACGAGAGTGAGCCGGGCACCTGCCACGACCGCGACATCCTGCGCTACAACCCGCATTCGCTCATCGAAGGCATGGCGATCGGCGGTTATGCGATGGGCGCGACGGTCGGCTACAACTACATCCGCGGTGAGTTTCTCGCTGAGCCCGTGCCGCGTTTCGAGGAGGCGCTCGAGGAAGCGTACGCAGCCGGACTTCTCGGCAAGAACATCCAGGGCTCCGGCATCGACTTCGATCTCCATACTTTCATCGGCGCCGGCGCGTACATCTGCGGCGAAGAAACCGCGCTGCTCGATTCGCTTGAAGGCAAGCAGGGCAAACCGCGGTTCAAGCCGCCATTTCCTGCGGCCTACGGCCTCTATGGCGCGCCGACGACGATCAACAATACGCAGAGCTACGCCTCGGTCCCGACCATTCTGCGCAAAGGTCCGCAGTGGTTTGCGGCACTCGGGCCCGCCAACGCGGGCGGCACGGCGATCTTTTCGGTCTCCGGTCACGTGGCGAAGCCGGGCAATTTCGAGTTGCCCCTCGGCATTCCTTTCAAGGAGCTGCTCGAGATCGCAGGGGGCATGCGCCACGGCCGGCGCCTGAAGGCGGTAATCCCGGGCGGCGCGTCGGTTCCGGTGGTGCCGGGCGACACGATGCTCGAGGCGAACATGGACTACGACAGCCTGAAGAAGGCCGGCTCGGCGATCGGCTCCGCAGCAGTCATCGTGATGGACGAGACCACCTGCATGGTGCGCGTGCTCGAGCGCATCTCACGCTTTTTCATGTCGGAGTCCTGCGGCCAGTGCACGCCGTGCCGTGAGGGCACGGGCTGGCTCAACCGGATGCTGAAGCGGATTCTCGCCGGCGCGGGCCAGCAGTCGGATCTCGACCTGTTGGTCGATGTCGCGAATCGCATCGAGGGCCACACCATCTGTGCGCTGGGCGATGCCGCGGCGTGGCCGGTGCAGAGTTTCATCAAGCATTTCCGCCACGAGTTCGCCTACATGATCGAGCACGGCGGGCGCAGCATCGTGGACCAGCAGAAGGCCGCGGCATGAGCGACGACCAGGTCAACATCGAAGTCGACGGCGTCGCGCTCAAGGCGAAGAAGGGCGCGATGATCATGCAGGTCACGGATGCGGCCGGCATCTACATCCCGCGCTTCTGCTACCACGAGAAGCTCTCGGTCGCCGCCAACTGCCGCATGTGCCTGGTGGAGGTCGAGAAGGCTCCCAAGCCCGCGCCCGCCTGTGCGACACCGGTCATGGAGGGCATGAAGGTGTTCACCAGGTCGCCGCGCGCGATTTCCGCGCAGAAGGCCACCATGGAGTTCCTGCTGATCAATCATCCGCTCGACTGCCCGATCTGCGACCAGGGCGGAGAGTGCGAGCTGCAGGATCTCGCGATGGGCTTCGGCCGCGACGTCTCGCGCTTCAACGAACGCAAGCGCGTCGTCAAGGACAAGAATATCGGACCGCTCGTCTCCACCGACATGACCCGCTGCATTCAGTGCACGCGCTGCGTGCGCTTCGGCGAGGAGATCGCGGGTATCCAGGAGCTCGGCACCACCGGGCGCGGCGAATGGATGGAGATCGGTACTTTCATCGAGCGCAGCGTCGATCACGAGCTCTCGGGCAACATCATCGATCTGTGCCCGGTCGGGGCGCTGAACAACAAGCCGTTCCGCTACCGCGCGCGCGCCTGGGAGATGACGCAGCATGCGCTCGTCTCTCCGCATGACGGCGTTGGCAGCAACCTGTTCGCTCATTCGCTGCGCGGACAATTGATGCGCGTGGTGCCCCGGCACAACGAGGCGATCAACGAGACCTGGATCTCGGATCGCGACCGCTTCAGCTACGAGGGGATCTACGCGGAGGATCGGCTGACCTCACCGCTCATCCGGCGTGGCGATTCCTGGCAGTCGATCGAATGGGAGAGCGCTCTCGAGCAGGTAGCGGTCGCGCTGCGTGACATCAGCACGCGCCACGGTCCAGACGCGATCGGCGCACTGGCCTCGCCGTCGTGCACGGTCGAGGAGCTGTACCTGCTGCAGAAGCTGATGCGCGGGCTCGAATGTCCGAACCTCGATCACCGGCTGCGGCAACGGGATTTTCGCGATGCCAGTTCCGACCCGATCTTACCGTCACTCGGCGTCGCGATTGCCGACGTGGAACAGCTGCAGAGCGTGTTGATCATCGGGAGCAACCTGCGCCGCGAAGTGCCGTTGCTGGCGCACCGGATCCGCAAGGCCGCGGTGAAGGGCGGGGCGCGTGTCGCATTCCTCAATCCGCGTCGCTACGACTACTTTTTCCCGATCGCCGGCTATGCCGTCGCGGAAGGCGCGCAGATGGTCGATTCGCTGGCGGCGCTGGTCGCGGCCACAGCGGACCAGGCGGGGAAGAGCGTGCCCGCCAACGTTGCGGCCATCGCTGGTTCCGCGAACGTCACCGCTGAGCATCGCGCCATCGCCGCAGCGCTCACGAGTGGCGAGCGGCGCGCGATCTGGCTGGGTGCGCTGGCGATGCGCCATCCCGCGTACGCCGATCTGCGCCAGCTCGCCGCCGCGCTCGCGGACCTGAGCGGCGCCAGGCTCGGCTACCTCGCCGAAGGCGCGAATGCGGCCGGTGCGCACCTTGCGGGCGTGCTTCCGCATCGCGGTGTGGGAGGCGCGGCGTTGTCGACGCCAGGTCTCGACATCCGCCAGATGCTCGCGTCGACCCTCAAGGCCTACGTGCTCGTGGGCGCGCTCGACGTCGATGAGGACCTTGGCAGTGAACACGCGGCGCAGACGCTGCGCGGCGCGGAGTGCGTGATCGCGCTGACGCCGTACATGAGCGAGGCCGTTGCGCGCAATGCGACGCTCCTGTTGCCCATCGGCACCTTCGCTGAGACCTCGGGCACGTACGTCAACCTGGAAGGACGCTGGCAGAGCTTCGCGGGTGCGGCGAAGCCGGTGGGCGAGTGCCGGCCGGGCTGGAAGGTGCTGCGCGTTCTCGGCAACCTCCTCAATCTCCCGGGTTTCGACTACGACACTTCCGAGGCGGTGCGCGACGAGGTCAGGACGCTGAGCCGCGACGCGCGGGCCGACAGCGCGTTCGCCGCGAGTCGCAAGCTCAACGGCACGCGCCCGGCGGGCGGTGCGATCGACGTGCCGATGTATGGCATCGATCCGATCGTGCGCCGCGCGCCGGCGCTGCAGCGTACGCGCGAGGCACAACAGGCTGCTGCGGCCACCGGCCGGACGGGCTGATGGAAACCCTCGTCAACGCCTGGTACTCGATTCCGGAAATCACGCGCGAAGTGATCGTCACTTCCGTGCTCGCGATCCTGGTGGTGGTGGCGCTGGTCCTGAGCGTCGCGATGCTCACCTACTTCGAGCGCAAGGTGATCGGCTACATGCAGGTGCGCATCGGGCCGAATCGCGTGGGGCCGTTCGGGCTCCTGCAGCCGTTCGCCGATGTCATCAAGCTGATCCTGAAGGAGATCATCCTTCCTGCGAATGCCGCGCGCTTCCTGTTCCTGATCGCGCCGCTGATCTCGATCGCGGCGGCGATTGCGGCCTGGGCCGTCGTGCCGTTTTCACCGGATTTCGTCTTCGCCAACATCGACGCCGGACTCCTTTATATCCTGGCGCTCACCTCGACCAGCGTGTACGGCATCATCATCGCGGGCTGGGCGACCAACTCGAAATACGCGTTCCTCGGTGCGATGCGTTCCGCCGCGCAAATGGTCGCCTACGAGATCGCAATGGGTTTCGCGCTCGTCGGTGTGCTGATGGCGGCCGGGAGCCTCAACCTCGGCACCATCATCCGTGCCCAGGAGGGTGGATTCCTGGCGTGGAACTGGTTCTGGCTGTTCCCGCTGTTTCTCGTCTACTTCATCTCGGGCGTCGCCGAGACCAACCGCGCACCGTTCGATGTTGCCGAAGGCGAGTCCGAAATCGTTGCCGGGTTCCACGTCGAATACTCGGGCACTGCGTTCGCCACGCTGTTCGTGTTACCCGAGTACGCGAACATGTTCCTGATCTCGACGCTGACGGGCATCTTCTTCTTCGGCGGCTGGCTGTCGCCGCTCGACGGCTATCTGCCGTCACACACCTGGCTCGCACAGCCGAGCTTCTTCTGGCTGGCGCTCAAGATCGCGTTCTTCATCTTTGTGTACCTGTGGCTGCGCGCGACCTACCCGCGCTATCGCTACGACCAGATCATGCGGCTCGGTTGGAAAGTGCTGATCCCGGTCACCCTGGTGTGGATCGCCGTGGAAGGCGTGATGGCGTACGCGGGCGTCGGCCCCTGGGCGAAGTGACATGGCAGCGGTACGCGACTGGATCAAGACGCTGACCCTCTGGGAGTTGCTCAAGGGCTTGGGCGTTACGGGGCGGCATTTCTTTCGCAAGAAGATCACCGTGCAATACCCCGAAGAGAAGACGCCGCAATCGGTGCGCTTCCGTGGCCTGCACGCGCTGCGCCGCTATCCGAACGGCGAGGAGCGCTGCATCGCCTGCAAACTGTGCGAAGCGGTGTGCCCGGCGCTCGCGATCACCATCGAATCGGACGTCGGGCCGGACGGTACGCGCCGCACGACGCGCTACGACATCGACCTCTTCAAGTGCATCTACTGCGGCTTCTGCGAAGAGGCCTGCCCGGTCGATGCGATCGTCGAGACACGCATCCACGAGTACCACATGGAGAATCGCGGCGAGAACATCATGACCAAGGACAAGCTGCTCGCGGTCGGCGAGCGCTACGAGGCGATGATCGCCGCCGACAGGGCCGCGGACGCCAAGTACCGATGATGACTCGCACGCCGGCCAGGGGAATGTCGTGTTCGTAGAGATCCTGTTCTACGCCTTCGCCGCGGTGCTGGTCGTATCGGGCCTCGGCGTGATCCTGGCGCGCAACCCGGTGCATTCGGCGCTCTTCCTGGTGCTTGCATTCTTCACCAGCGCCGCGATCTGGCTGCTGCTCGAGGCCGAGTTCCTGGCGATCGTGCTGGTGCTGGTCTACGTCGGCGCGGTGATGGTGCTGTTCCTGTTCGTGGTGATGATGCTCGATGTCAATCTCGAGGAGCTGCGCAAGGGCTTCACCCGCTACGCACCGCTCGGCGCCGTGGTGGCGATCGTGATGATCGCGGAGATCATCAACGTCATCTGGATGAAGAAGCTCGGCCAGCAGGCGATCTCCGGCAGCCCGCCGCTCCCGGTCGATTACAGCAACACCAAGGCGCTGGGCGCGATCCTCTACACGAAGTACGTGTATCCCTTCGAAATCGCGGCCGTGATCCTGCTGGTCGCGATCGTCGCGGCCATCGCACTGACCATGCGGCGCCGGACGGGCCAGAAGGTGCAGAACATCGCGCGGCAGATCGCCGTGCGACGTGAGGATCGTGTGCGCATCGTCAAGGTCGAGTCGGAGAAGGCGCCATGATCACGCTCGCGCATGTGCTCACGCTGTCGGCGATCCTGTTCGCGCTGAGCGTGGCCGGAATCTTCCTCAACAGGAAGAACGTGATCCTGCTTCTGATGTGCATCGAGCTGATGTTGCTCGCGGTGAACTTCAACTTCGTCGCGTTCTCGCGCTTCCTCGGCAACATCGACGGCCAGGTGTTCGTGTTCTTCATTCTCACGGTGGCGGCGGCCGAGTCCGCCATCGGCCTCGCCATCCTGGTCGTGCTGTTCCGCGAACGCCGCAGCATCAATGTCGAAGAGCTGAACACGATGCAGGGCTAGCCGCGTGAACCAGAACGTTCTGCTCGCCATCGTGCTCCTGCCGCTCGCCGCCGCGATCATCGCCGGCCTGTTTGGTCGCGTGATCGGCCGTGTCGGCGCGCACACCGTGACGATCGGAGCGGTGGGCGTCTCCTTCATCCTGTCGGCGATCGTGCTCAAGCAGATGCTGTTCGACGGGCTTCCCACCTACAACGCGCCGGTCTACACCTGGCTAGTGAGTGACGGGATCGCGGCACAGGTGGGCTTTCTCATCGACCGCCTCACGGCGCTGATGATGGTGGTGGTGACGTTCGTGTCCTTTTGCGTGCACGTCTACACGATCGGCTACATGGCGGACGACGACGGCTACCAGCGTTTCTTCAGCTACATCTCGTTGTTCACGTTCTCCATGCTGATGCTGGTGATGTCGAACAACTTCCTGCAGTTGTTCTTCGGCTGGGAGGCGGTCGGTGTCGTGTCGTACCTCCTGATCGGCTTCTGGTACACGCGGCCGAGCGCGATCTTCGCGAACCTCAAGGCCTTCATCGTCAACCGCATCGGCGATTTCGGCTTCATCATCGGGATCGCGGCGATCGTCTATTTCACGAACTCGCTCGATTACCGTACGGTCTTCGCGCAGGGGCCGGAACTCGCCACCCAGACGATCACCGTGGCGCAGGGCCATACCTGGTCGGCCATGACGCTGATCTGTATCTGCCTCTTCATCGGCGCGATGGGCAAGTCTGCGCAGATGCCGCTGCACGTGTGGTTGCCGGATTCGATGGAAGGCCCGACGCCGATCTCGGCCCTGATCCACGCTGCAACGATGGTGACTGCGGGCATCTTCATGGTGGCGCGCATGTCGCCGCTGTTCGAATACTCCGATACGGCACTCAGCTTCGTGCTGGTGATCGGCGCAACCACGGCGTTCTCCATGGGCCTGCTTGGCATCGTGGCCAACGACATCAAGCGTGTGATTGCGTATTCGACGCTCTCGCAGCTCGGCTACATGACCGTGGCACTCGGCGCTTCGGCCTACGGCGCGGGCATCTTCCACCTGATGACGCATGCCTTCTTCAAGGCGCTGCTGTTCCTCGCCGCGGGCTCGGTGATCATCGCGCTCCACCACGAGCAGGACATGCGCAGGATGGGCGGGCTCTTCAAGTACATGAAGATCACCGCGATCACGTCCTGGATTGGCGCACTGGCGCTGGTCGGGACGCCGTTCTTCTCCGGCTTCTATTCCAAGGACGCGATCATCGAGGCGGTGCACGAATCACATCGCTGGGGTGCGAACTACGCCTACTGGTGTGTGCTCCTGGGCGTATTCGTCACGGCGCTGTACACCTTCCGCCTGATCTTCATGACCTTCCACGGCCCGGAGCGTTTCGCGCACGCGGGGGAGGGCGG
>DATBIF010000101.1:0-5570 GCA_036557045.1 Steroidobacteraceae bacterium | reverse complement strand
GGGGAACTGGGTGTGGTACGCCGTGGTGAATGGTCGGCCCGTGTCGAGACAGTGACGGCGGGCGGCGAGCCCGATCGGCGCCTCCGTCTCGATGTGCACGGCATCGGGCTCGAATTCCTCGATCTTGCGCACCACCCGCGGGCCCGGCGCGACGGCAAGCCGAATCTCGGGATAGGTCGGACACGGCACCGTGCGGAATCCTTCGGGGGTGACGAGCTGGACGCTGTGACCGAGCGCATCCAGCTCGCGCACCGTGTTCACGAGCGTGGTTACGACACCGTTAACTTGCGGCAACCAGGCGTCGGTCGCAATCAGGATGCGCAAGTGCCTTCTCCTCTTCCTCGTCGTCGATGACGTGCGCCGCGAGGATGTCGTGCCAATGGACGATGCGGAGCTCGCCTTCCTCGGTTTCCGCCAGCGCGGTCAGGCTTTCCACCCAGTCGCCATCGTTGCAATACAGCACGTCGCCGATGCGGCGGATCTCCGCCTTGTGGATGTGCCCGCAGACCACGCCGTCGAAGCTGCGCCGCCGTGCCTCTGCGGCGATCGCTTCCTCGAATGCGGTGATGTAGCTCACCGCGTTCTTGACCTTGTGCTTGAGGAACTGCGCCAGCGACCAATACGGCAATCCCATCCGGGCTCGCAATGCGTTGACAGTGTGATTAAGCCGCAGCGACAGCGTGTACAGCACGTCGCCCAGATGCGCGAGCCATTTGGCGTACTGTACGACGCCGTCGAAGAAATCGCCGTGGACGACGAGTAGCCGCAATCCCTTCGCGGTACGATGGATCGCTTCCCTGCGGATGGCGATGCCTCCGAACGCGACATCCACGAAGTGCCGCACCGCCTCGTCGTGGTTGCCCGGGATGTAGACCACCTCCGTGCCCTGGCGCGCCTTGCGCAATATCTTCTGCACGACGTCGTTGTGAGTCTGATGCCAGTACCAGCGCCGGCGCAACTGCCAGCCGTCGACGATGTCACCGACGAGATAGAGGTAATCCGAGTCGGTCCGGCGCAGGAAATCGAGCAGTCGCGAAGCCTGGCAGGCGATCGTGCCCAAGTGCGTGTCAGAAATCCAGATCGCCCTGAAACGCTGCTGCGTAGGCGTAACCCCAGTTGTCATCGGGTCCATGCTGCGAAAATCGGGGCGATGACGATGAGCCCCCAGGTGATCGCGAGCATGAGCAGCGCGATCAGGACCGCGGCGCTTCCGAGATCCTTCGCACGCTTCGAGAGGCGGTGCGTGTCGAAGCTGATGCGATCGATCGCAGCCTCCACGCTCGAATTGAGCAGCTCGACCATGAAGACGAAGAGCACCGAGCCGAGAAGCAGCACGCGTTCGACCGCCCTGACGGGTACGATGAATGCGAGGGGAACGAGGACCGCTGCGAGCGCTACCTCCTGCCTGAAGGCGCTTTCGTGCCGGAAGGCGAGGCTCAGTCCGGAGAGGGAATAGAAAAGTGCGTTGAATAGGCGCTGCAGGCCGCGCTGCCCCTTGTGTGGACTCTCAGGCAGATCCGGGGTCGACATGAAGCGGACGCAAAGGCTCAAGCGCCTCTTCGGCCATTGCGTGCTCCGAAGGGCTCGAGCGGAATGAATAGGGCGTCACTGAAGAACCCGGCATCGGCGGTGGCGTCAGCCGAGATGCTAGGCGCCCGCGGTTACGCTTTCATGCCAGGACGGTGACGGCGCCGTGACATCGGTATTGCGTCGTGCAATCGGAACCCAATGTGATACTTTCGTGACAAACAAGCCGACTCGATCCATCGCTGGGCGATGCAGTCGGACCATTGCGCTCGTTCGATGGAAGCGCGCCGGCGGCCATCTCCTGACTGACACGAGCTTAGGCGTGACCGCTGCTGCACAAGCCAAGGTCCGACGCGCAAGTCCTTAAGGCAGCGCCATATTCATTGCACCCATGGCCGCCCGCCGCAAATTCGAAAAATATTCTGAGGATGATGCGCACTGCCGCGGCGCGATCGCCGCATAATCATATTTGACGGTGCCTGGTATGGACTGCACCGCCCGGCATGTTTCGCTACGCCGTCAATTGATCACTTCTCGAGGATTCCAATGGCTGACCGACGCAGCGGCGTCGACCATGATGCGATCGTGACGAGCATCGCCCAGGAGGTTCACTATCCCCTGCCGATCGTCAGGCGCATCTACCAGGATGAATTTGCACGTCTTCAGGCGGTGGCCCGGGTGACGGACTACCTCGTTCTGTTTGCAACCCGGCGCACCCGGGATCGCCTTCTTTCTGCGCGGCGGCAGTCCCGTGTGGCGGCTTAGCTGTTGAGGCAGCCTCGGCGAGGCGACCTTGCCGTAGCCCTGTCAGCGTCCTACCGGGGCGGAATGGGCTGGAATTGACGCAGCGTCGTGTTCCAACTCCGCCTTGACGCGCCGAGCGGGCAAGCGGACGGTGAATCGGCTTCCCTGCGAAGGCGCGCTCTCGATGGCCAGTTCGGCCTGGTGGCGGAGCAGCACGTGCTTCACGATCGCGAGGCCGAGTCCGGTCCCGCCCGTTCCGCGCGAGCGACTCCGATCCACCCGGTAGAAGCGCTCCGTGAGCCGCGGTATGTGCTCCGCCGCGATACCGATCCCGGTATCCGAGACGCTGAACTCGCCGCCCATCGGCGTGACGCGCCACTCGAGCGAAATGCGTCCGCCTTCAGGCGTATAGCGCACGGCGTTGCTCACGAGATTGCCGAAGGCGCTCTTGAGCTCTTCGCGACTCCCGAGGACGCTCGCCGAACGCCGGATGTCCAGCGCAACCTCGTGGCGCCCGGCCGATAGCCCCTTGGCATCCGACGATAGCTCGAGCAGCAGAGGTACGATCGCGAACTCGGCTTCGTGCAGCACGCTGTGCTCGCTTTCCAGCGCCGAGAGCGTGAGCAGATCGTCGATCAGCCGTTGCATGCTCTGCGCCTGGTCGACCATCAACGCGAGATAGCGCTGGCGCTGCCGGGGCTCGAGCTTGAGATCGGCGAGCGTCTCCAGGAAGCCCGTCAGCACCGTGAGCGGCGTCTTCAGCTCGTGCGACACGTTGGCGATGAAATCACGCCGCAGCTTCGCCACCGCCTCGAGACGCGTGATGTCGCGGCTCATGAGCAGCTTCTCTTCCGTGCCGAAGGGCACGACCTGGATCGACAGCGTCATCTCCACCTCGCGCTGCGATTCGATCACGACCGGCTCGCTGAAGTCTCCGGTCGCGAGATACTGCACGAACGCCGGATGACGGACGATGTTCACGATCGGAGCGCCCGCGTCCTTGCGGAGCTCCACGCCGAGATGCGGCTGCGCGCGCGGATTCGCCCAGCGGATGCGGTTTGCGGCGTCCAGCACGACGACGCCCTCGGGCAGAGCCTCGGCGCCGCTCACGAAACGGTCGAGAGCGAGCCGAAGATCGCGCTGCCGCGCGGAGCGCAGGCGTACGCGACGATACAGCGCCGCGTACGCCGACGCCCAGACGCCGCGTCCCTCGGGAACCGGCTCCTCCAGCGCTCCGCCGGCCCAGCGCGCGAGCGCGTCGAGCTGCGCGAGGTGCCAGAGCAGGATTGCGAGCGCACCTGCGGCAAGCACGCCCAACGCCGCGGCGCCCCCTGCAAGCGGCCACACTGCGAGCGCGAGCGCTCCGACCGCGAGGGGGCCGAGGAGACCACGGCGCCAGATCGGGCTCAATGTGCCGCCGTCTTTCCGCGCGCTTAACGCGGCGCGGCCAGCCGATACCCTCCGCCGCGCACCGTCTCGATCATGTGAGCGCAGCCGGATGGCCCCAGTGCCAGGCGAAGCCGTCGGATGTGCACATCCACGGTGCGCTCCTCGATGTAGACGTGATCGCCCCAGACCTGATCGAGGAGCTGCGTGCGGCTGTGCACACGCTCCGGGCGGGCCATGAAGAATCGCAAGAGACGGAACTCGGTGGGGCCGAGCGGAATCGGCGCCTCTCCGGCAGTAACGCGATGCGTCGCCGGATCGAGCTTGATCGGGCCGACGCTGAGGGTTTCCTGCGCCGCGTGCGGCGCGCGGCGGCGCAGCACAGCCTTGATCCGCGCCTTGAGCTCGCGCGGGCTGAACGGCTTGGTGACGTAGTCGTCGACCCAGGCCTCGAGCCCGGCGACCCGATCGGCTTCGTCGGCGCGCGCGGTGACCATGATGATCGGCAGCTCCTTCGTGCGCGCTTCGCCGCGCAGTCCACGCGCGAGAGCGAGGCCGGACTGGCCGGGCAGCATCCAGTCGAGCAGCAGCAGATCGGGCAGCGCCCGCCTGATCTCGCGCGTCGCGCCCTCCACGTCGGCCACCGTCCGCACTGCGAAGCCCGCGTCCTCGAGATTGACGCGCAGCAGCTCCTGGATCGCGGGTTCGTCCTCGACGACGAGAATCGACGGCAGCATTGTGTTCCGCCCTACTCCTCGACTTCAGCCCGGATCTGCTCAGCGGTTGCGTGGCGCACGTCCTTGCCCTTGACCACGTGCACGACGTCCTCCGCGATGTTCTTGGCGTGATCGCCGATGCGCTCGATCGACTTGGCGATGAACACGATCTCCAGCGCGGGGGAAATCGTGCGCGGGTCCTCCATCATGTAGCTGATGAGCTGCCGCAGGTTGGCGAGGAACGCGGCGTCGATCGCCTCGTCCCGGCTGATCACATCGGCCGCGGCGCTCACGTCGAGCCGCGCGAATGCGTCGAGGGCGACTTGCAGGTTTTCCTCCGCCATGCTCGCCGCGCGGGTGACGTCGTGCAGGCGCACGGTGGTCAAGCGCTCGGGCCGCTGCATCTGTTGTGCCTTGTAGGCGATCTTCTTGATCTCGTCGCCGATGCGCTCTAGCTCGTTGACGATCTTGACCACCGTCAGGATCATCCGCAGGTCGATCGCCGCCGGCTGCCGCTTGGCGATGATCTGGCTGCACTGCTGATCGATGTCCATCTGCATGCGGTTGATCGCCTGCTCGTCGTTCGCGACCAGCGAAACGGTGTCGACGTCTCCTGGCAGGCGCAGCGCCTCGACGGCGCGGCGGAACTGGGTCTCGACCAGCCCGCCCATCGCCAGAACGCCGGAGCGGATGGCCTCCATCTCGACGTCGAATTGCTTGCTCGTGTGCTCGTTCACGTCTGGAGCTCCCGACCGGTCAGCCGAAGCGGCCGGTGATGTAGTCTTCCGTTTCCTTGCGCTGCGGCTTGAGGAACAGCTCGTCGGTCACGCCGAACTCGATCAGCTCGCCCAGGTACATGTAGGCCGTGAAGTCCGACACCCGCGCGGCCTGCTGCATATTATGGGTCACGATGGCGATGGTGTAGTCCGCCTTGAGCTCGCTGATCAGCTCCTCGATCTTCGCCGTGGATATGGGGTCGAGCGCGGACGTCGGCTCGTCGAGAAGCAGCACCTCCGGCCTGACCGACACCGCGCGGGCGATGCACAGCCGCTGCTGCTGGCCCCCGGAAAGCGCCATCCCGCTCTGCTTGAGCTTGTCCTTCGCTTCGTCCCACATGGCCGCCTTGGTGAGCGCCCATTCCACGCGCTCGTCCATGGCCCGGGGAGTCAAATGCTCGTACAGCCGGACCCCGAAAGC
>DATBIF010000100.1:0-3844 GCA_036557045.1 Steroidobacteraceae bacterium | reverse complement strand
AACGCCCGAATCGAGAATCCCTGCGTCCACTCGCAGAACGCTCGCCACCTCACGATGAGATTGGCCATGCCGGTCTGACCCCTAGCCGGAATCATCGCGCGCGAGCCGCGCTTCGGCGAGATCGATCTGGCGCTCGAGTTGCCTCAGCACGTCATCGCCGATCTCGCCGCTCTGCCACAGCTTGAGGAGCGCCTCACGCTGTGCGGCCGCGGCGCCCAGCCACAAACGCATCTCGTCATCGAGTGAAAGACCGCTACCCGAGCGCTGCGCTGAGCGGCTGTTGAAAAACCGCTTGATCGCAACAGCCTCGTGCGCAGGCAGCCCGTGTTCGGCGACCAGCCGGTTGACGGCCTGGATCGCCGCGCGGCGCATGGCCTCCTGTGCGAGCTCGAATTCGGTCTCTCCGGAGGTGTCCTTGTCAAGGC
This sequence comes from Steroidobacteraceae bacterium, assembly GCA_036557045.1. Taxonomy (GTDB): domain Bacteria; phylum Pseudomonadota; class Gammaproteobacteria; order Steroidobacterales; family Steroidobacteraceae; genus DATBVX01. The sequence goes on along the minus strand of DATBIF010000100.1, from coordinate 3,419 downwards.
GCAGTCGCGCGATCAAGCCCGGCAGCGTCAAACCCTGGCCTACCAGCGTGACGAACACGATGCCGAACGCGAGCAGGATCACGAGCTCGCGCCCCGGAAATGGCTCGCCGTTCGGCAGCGTGGTCGGCAGAGCCAGCGCGGCGGCGAGCGTAACGACGCCCCGCATGCCGCACCAGCTGACCAGAGTGGAAAGTCGAGCGGACGCCGGATCGGTACGGCGCAACGATGGCACCAGCAGGCGCACGCCGTACGTCGCCGTGAAGATCCACAAGAACCGCACGCCGATCGCGACCGCGCTCAACACCGCGATCACGAATACCACGTGCTGCCAGGACAGCGCCTGCTCCCCCAGAAGTGCGTTCCAGATCACCGGCAGACGAATCCCGATGAGTATGAAGACGAGACAATTGACCACGAACACGGCAGCGCGCCAGAAGGTGAGAATTTGCAGGCGCGCAACGGCGGAGCTGCGCAGATGTGCCCACCGTGAGCGGTAGAGTCCGACCAGGACCACTCCGAGAACACCGGAGACCTGCAGCGCTTCGCACAGCCAATAGGTCGCAAACGGCGTCGTCAGCGACATTGCCAGCTCGAGCATGGGATCATGCAGGCGTTCCTGCAGGCGCGAGGTGATCCAACCCATCGCGATGCCGAGCACGATTCCGCCGACCGCGATCAGACCAAACTGGCCGATCAACGCCCACCCGGAAAAGGTGCCCGTCAGCGCGGCAACCACCGCAAACCGGTAGAGCACCAGGCCGGTCGCATCATTCACCAGGCTCTCGCCTTCCAGGAGCGCCACGATGCGGCGCGGAAGTCGGAATCGTCGCAGCACCGCGGTTGCAGCCACCGCGTCCGGCGGCGAAACAATCGCGCCCAATGCGAATGCGACCGCCCACGGCGCTTGCGGTACCAGCCACTTGAACGTGAGGCCGACGGCCAGCGTCGTTGTCGCCACCAGGCCGATCGCGAGCAACAGAATCGGACGCAGCAACGAGCGGAAATCGCGCCACGAGGTGGCGAGCGCCGCGGGGTACAAGACCGCGGGCAGCACGATGGCCAGCACCGTTTGCGGCTGAGGGTTCAGTCCCGGCCAGTCGTACACGAATCCGAGCGCGATTCCGGCGAGGACCAGGACGATCGGGTACGGGATCTGGATGCGATTCGCCACCCAGCCCGCGGCAATCGCACACACCATCACCAGGATGAGCGAGATCATGCTGTCACTTTAGCCGTCCGGGCCCTCGTCGGTCGCGGCCTGCAACCGCTCGACCCGGCTCCGCCAGGTCTCGGCGCTTTGCGGCTTGACGAACACCGTAACGATATCGGGGAAGGTTTGCTGGATCGCTGCTTCGATGCGGTTGACGCTCTGTTCGATCTCCCTGGCATTCAGCGCCTCCTGGAACTCGACACTGAGCGCCACCACGATCTGCCTCGGGCCGAGCTGCACGGTCAGCACGCCGTTCGCGCGCCGGATCCCCGGATCTGCGGCGGCGAGACGCAGGATCGCTTCGCGCAACTGTGGGTGCGCCGGTTCACCGATCAGCAAGGCTTTCGTCTCCCGCGCCAGCAGGAGCGATGACACCAGCAGCACCAGTGCAATGCCGATCGAGGCGGCACCGTCGAGCCGTGGCTCGTTGAAGGCATTTGCCGCCCAGATTCCCGCGGCGGCGATCAGCAAACCAAGAATGGCCGCCGTATCCTCGAAGAGCACGATGAAGGTGGTCGGATCCTTGCTCTTGAAGAATGCGTCGGCAAAGCCTTGAGCGCCCTGGTGCGCGCGAAACGCCTGGAGCCCGAACCACCACGAGACACCTTCGAACACGAATGAAGCGCCGAGCACGAGATAGTTGATCATCGGCCTGTGCATCGGCTCGGGATGCAGGATGTGATTGATGCCCTCGTAGCAGGTCACTGCGGCGCCGACCACCAGCACGAGCAGCGCCACCATGAAGCTCCAGAAGTAGATCTCGCGACCGTGACCAAATGGGTGAGCGGTGTCGGCGGGCCGCGCGGCTCGCTTGATCCCGTAGAGCAGCAACACCTCGTTGGTCGTATCCACCAGCGAGTGAATCCCCTCGCTGAGCATCGCCGAGCTCCCGGTCACCGCCGCTGCAATGAACTTGGTTGCGGCGATCGCGAAGTTGCTCGCCAGCGCGGCGAGGATTGAGAATCTTGATGTGGATTCCGATGACATGAGCCGGGATCGCGAATGCCAGATGATATCCGGATCGCGAAGCCGCGCTCACTCTTCCGGGCCGAGTGGATCCGCCCGGGTGCTCAGGCGTTCGGCTTTGGAAGCCCGAACAGCGTATGCATGGCCGGATCTCGGCCCAGGCCGTCGTAGAGGTCGAAACCGCGATCGAGCCAGTCCCTGAGTGAATCGTCTGCATGGAGCGGCGGGATCGTCGCGATCGACGCCGCCCAGAGGAAGCAGGCCAGCACGCGATAGTCAGCGTAGTTCGGCTTCTCGCCGCCGAGCCACGGCGAGAGTTTCAGAAGCTGGCGCAGCGGTTCGAGCTGCGGAGGAACGAGTGGCAGCCGCTCCTCGCGGCCCGCCTGCACGTCCTCGATCTTGCGTCCGCCGAGGAAGAGTCTCTCGCGGCTCTCGCGCACGTATGCCTGGTCCTGCGGCAGCGAGTGGTCGTGATAGTCGAGGATGTAACAGAAGAACCAGGGCCGGACCGCGTTGGCCCATACCCAGCCATCGATGAACCGCGTCAGGAGTTTCATGCTGTCACCCGAGAACAGCATCGGCCGGTCCGGGTACTTCTGGTCGAGGTACTCGGCGATGTCCCAGCTCTCTTTCACCCAGTGACCGTCATCGACGATCACCGGCACCCGATCGTGAAACCCCTTGGTGCGTTCGCTGATCCCGGTAAAGCCGCCGGGTACGATGTCGATGTCGAACCCCTTGTGCTTGAGCGCGTACTTCGTCGCCCAGACGAACGGGCCGATGGTCACGCCAGTACGGAGTTGCAGGTCGAAAAGGGTGATGGTGTTGTTCTTGGCCATAGGAAGGGCTACCGAACCGGGGGCGCAAGTCTTGGACAGGCGTCGCGCCGCCGCTCCTGTTCGATCGGGTCGTTATCGTGCGCCTTGCCATCCTGTCTCAGTCTGGCCAGGCGGGGCTCCGCGAGTTTCATCGACTCAACGTTAACCCGACTCGCAGTGTCCCGTACACTAGCGCCCCCGATGAGCTGCATCCTCCGTTCCATCACCGCGCCGCGCGAGCGGCTCCTCGAGCTGCGCGCGCGCTGGCCCGAGCGCTACCCCGCGCTGCTGGAAAGCGCCGCGCGCAGCGAAGCGCTTGGCCGTTACGACATCCTGTTCGCGTTCCCGGAGGAGCGCCTCAGCGCTGAGTCGCCGGGGACATTTCTCAAGCGTTTCGAGGAATGGAGCCGGCGCTCTGTCGCAGA
>DATBIF010000099.1:0-2644 GCA_036557045.1 Steroidobacteraceae bacterium | reverse complement strand
GGCGGACTTCCTGTCCCAGCAGTCCTACGTCGACGCCATCAAGTGTCACTCGGATGTGGTGCGCCCGCTCGCGAGCGGCGAACAGGTTGCTCTCACCATCAACCCGTATCATCTGGGTTTCAGCCTGTGGGAGGAAATCATCAAGGAAGAAGGCCTGGACGCGGCGCGCGCCATCCTGCAGCAGGACGACGATTTCAGTTTCGTACGCAACCAGCTGACGCTCGAGCGCGCCGAGAAACTCCAGCTGTTTCGCTACCGCGCTGAATCCAACGGGCAGGTGAAAGTCGAAACGCCGGACCTCGGCGCCCTGCACGAGGCTCTCCTGCATCCCAAGTACAACTTTGGCGCGCCGACCGTCGCGGCCAAGCACGTCCGGACCGATGGCACGCTGGAGCTCGAACATGATCACCACACGGACGGGCGCGGGCTCGACGTCGAGCGCGGCAAGAAAGTCATCGAATACATGCAGCGCGTGTGGCGCCGTCCGGTGATCATGCACACCATCGACGAGCACGGCGCCGAAATGGAATTCACCGTGCCCATGGCGCCCGCCGCGTAGCGAGCTTGTTCGTCATCGCTGTTCCCCCCGGCCTCTCGATCAGGTGGGTCCTTTCGAGAACGCCGTGAATACATCCCTGTAGGCTCCGTGCCAGACGTCCTGTCTGGCACGGTCTCGAAAGGACCCACCTGATCGAAAGCCCGGGATCACAGGGAAGACTTGAGAAGCTCGCTACTTCGGCTTGCGGCGGATGTGCAGGAGCTTTTCCACTTCGGCGACCACCTCGCCGCGCTCATCGCGGATCTGCACCTGGAAGCTGGGCTCGATCTTTTCGTTGACTTCGAGTTGCGCGCGCAGCTCATCGAGCTGTGCCTGCGTGAGGCGGAATTCGGCCCGCACCCTGCCCTTGCCCGGCTTGCGGAAGCGGATCGACGCCACCTTGTCCCACACCACGTAATCGCGCCCGAGGTTGGCGAGCAGCATCAGCATGTAGAACGGATCGGCCATCGAGTAGAGCGAGCCGCCGTAGTGCGTGCCCACTGCGTTGGCATTCCACCAATGCAATTTCATCTCGACGTCGATCTCGCGCAGGTCGGGGCTCATGTGCGTGATGCGGATCCCCGCGCCACGGAACGGAGGATAGATCCGCAGCAGCCACTTCAGTGATCGCTGCTTCAGCTCGAGCATGGCTCAGATCAGGAATTCCGGCGCCGGCGCTCGCAGGTTGTAGTTCGAGCTCATGGCATGCCCGTAAGCACCCGTATTGGCGATCAGCAGCACGTCGCCCTCACGCGTCGGCGGCAGCAGGCGGTCGTTGCCGAGCTGGTCGGCGCTCTCGCAGATCGGGCCGACGATATCGACCATCACGCTGGCCGGTTCATCGATGCGCGTCAGGTTCACGATCTCGTGGTGCGCGCCATAGAGCGCGGGCCGGATCAGCGAGTTCATCCCGGTGGCCACGCCGACGTAACGCACGTCTCCCTTGCCCTTGAGCTGCGTGACCTGTGCCAGCAGCACGCCCGCCTCCGCCACGATGTAACGGCCAGGTTCGAGCCAGATTTCCACGCCGGGGTGCTGTTGTCGCACCTGCGCCAACGCCGCATCCAACGCCGGCAGATCGAGCGCCAGTTGCCCGGGCCGCTCCGGTATTCCGAGCCCGCCGCCCACGTCGACCACGCGCACGTCCGGGAAGCGTTGCCGCAGCCCGGTCAATATGTCGGCGGTCTCGGTCCAGTTGCGCGCATTGAAAATGCCGCTCCCGGTGTGGGCGTGAAGCCCGACGATCTTCACTTTCGACGCCTGGGCGAGGCGTGCGAGCTCGTCGAGCTCGAACAGGGGCACTCCGAACTTGGTGCGAACACCGGCAGTGCGCACGTGATCGTGGTGACCGCGTCCGTGGCCGGTATCGACCCGCACGAACACCTCGCGATCCTTGAAGAGCTCCGACCATTCGCGCAGCGGGTGGATGTTGTCGAGAGTGACCCAGACGCCCTGCTGAAGTGCGAACTCGTATTCGTGACGCGGCGCGAAATTGGGCGTGAACAGGATCTGCTCGCGGCCGATCCCGCGCAGGCAGCTGATCACATGCTCGAGCTCGCCCCGGGAAACACACTCGAGCCCGATGCCGCCCGAAAAGACGCGTTGCAGGATGCCTGCGTGGGGATTGGCCTTCACCGAGTACAGGACCCGATCCACGGACTGCATGCGGCGCAGCTCCGCGACGCGACGCTCGATGGTTTCGCCGTCGTAGATGTAGGCGGCCTCGTGCTCGCGTGCCATGCGCAACAGGACGTCGCGCTTGGCGCGCCACCAGCGGGGAACGGGGCCCGCACCCGCCTGCACCGGCGCATACAGCTGCTCCCAGGTTGGGCCCATGACGGGATCATTGGCGGCGGCTCGAATCAGCAGGTCGTGCAGCTGCTGTACGAGGCGCTCTCCCTGTTTCTCGTCGATCACGAAGGTGAAGTTGAGATCGTTCGCGGCCTGGCTCACGAGGTAGATCTTCTGCTCCTCGAACAATTCGAGCGCATCGCCGAGCCGATGCAGGATCGCGCGGATATTGCGGCCGAGGAGACTGACGCTCGCGCACGGACCGATCAGCCGTGCGCGGCAGAGCCGCCCCAGGTCGGCGAGCAGGCGCTCGAC
>DATBIF010000098.1:0-6193 GCA_036557045.1 Steroidobacteraceae bacterium | reverse complement strand
AATGACAGCTTCGCACGCGCCAAGGTGCTGCAATGGATGTCATTCGAATCCGATTACGTGCAGTCGACGGCGGGTTCGCTGCGCTATTGGACACTCACCGGAAAGATCCCGCAGCGCCCCGCGGCGCTGGTGGAGTCGAAGCGGCAGGGCGCGTTGAAAGCCTTCGCGGCGCTGGATCGCGAGCTCGCACAGCGCCGGTTCGCCGTCGGCGACGAGTACACGATCGCCGACATTGCGCTCTTCGCCTACACGCACGTCGCGCGCGATGCCGACCTGCCGCTCGGCGACTATCGCCACATCACGACCTGGATCGAGCGCATACGCGATCAGCCTCGATTCCTCGACAAGGTCTACCCGTATTCGATCGATCCATACTCGACACGCGAGCTTCCGTGAGCCAGGCGCGGCTCGCCCGCGAGGCTGGATCGTCGGCGTGACAGGCGCGTGTCATCCAGATTGCGCTTGAGCGTCCTGTTGCACGCCTCATTGCGACGCTCCGAGTTGCTGCATCAGCTGTTGAACCTGCGGGTCGCCGGGGAACAGCTTGTCGAGTTCCTGCACCCAGCGCCGTGCGGCAGCAACGTCGCCTTTCTCCAGGCTGTATTCAACGAGCGCCGTCACCAGTTGCCGGCTCGACGGGTGGCGTCCCTGGGCGGTCGTGAGAATCCGGATCGCGCCGGGCAGGTCGCCCGATTCGTGCGTCGCGATCGCGTACACGTACGCGTAGCGCTCGGAGTCGGGTTGCAGCGTAGTCGCCCGCGCGAGTTCCTTCATGGCTTCCGGCATGCGTTGCTGGCGCACGAGTGCGAGGCCAAGCGCGTGATGCAGCTCCGCGACCTCCGGCTGGATCCTGATGCCGGCGCGCAGGCTCGCCTCGGCTTGCGCTTCCTGTCCTTGCTCGCGGTAGAGGTCCGCCAGGTTGACGTACGCGGGGACATAGTTGGGCTCGAGCTCGATCGCGGTGGAAAAGGCCTTCTGTGCGACCTCGATATTGCCGAGGCGCCCCTCGAGTGTTCCCATGTTCACCTGCGATTCCGCCCGGTCGGCGCTCGCCAGGTTGATCTTGCGGTGCTCTTCGAGCACGGCGGCGAAGGATTGCTGATCGGCAGGCGCGAGCTGCGTGCGCACGCCGACCAGGTCCTCGAGCGCCTGCAGGCGCACGGTTCGAACCGGATCGCGCAGCAGGGGAGCCATCACGGCGATGCGGCTGCTCGGCTCGAGGCCGGCGGCGGACTCCGCGGCGCCTCGCCGGACGAGCTCGTTCGCGTCGCGCAAGCCCGCCTGGATCGTGCCGGCGGATTGGGCGCTCAGGTAGGAAGCCATCAGGCTGAGCGCCGTGGCGCGCACGATCGCAGGTTGTCCGGCATCCTCCGCGGTGAGTCGCAGCAGTCCCTCGGCGTCGTTACCCGCGCTGCGGCCCGCCTGGATCGCCTGTGCATAGTGCGGCGCATGCTGCCGCCCGTTCGGGAACCACCTGGCGACGATATCCGCCGCCCACCTTGCGTCGTTTTTCGTGTGACAGCCGTTGCACGCGTTCGGGGTATCCAGGGCCGCGCTGACATCGGGTCGCGGTACACGGAAGCTGTGATCACGCCGCCCGTCGATCACCATGTAAGTGCGCTCGACCATGTGACACGAGACGCATTGCGCGCCGGCACTGCCGGCGGGGTGGTGGTGATGCTCTGCCGTGTCGAAATGCGCGGCCTGGTGACACTGCGCGCACAGGGAGTTGCCGGCCGCGCGCAGTTGCGCGCTGTGCGGCTCGTGACAGTCCGAGCACGTCACGCCGGCGGCGTACATGCGGCTTTGCAGGAACGAGCCGTATTCGTAGACCTCATCGCGCATCTGGCCATCGGCGAAATAGAGACCCTCGTCGAGCAGCGCCACGCGGTGCGTCTGCGCGAGCGGCTCGCCGAACTGGTAGTCGGGCCAGAGTTGTGCGCGCCGCGAGTGGCAGCGCGCGCAGGTTTCGACCTCGGTGTGGGCCATCAGCGGCGCGGTGCGCCTCGCGATGGGATTGCCCGGGTCGAACGACCACGTGCCGCTCGCATGATCTGCCAGGCGGAACACGAGGCCGTGAGCGGGATCAGCGCTGCGCTTGCCGTTCGCGGCCCAGGCCACATGGCGCGATCCGGGTCCGTGACAGGCCTCGCACGCCACATTCACGTCGCTCCACTTCGTGTCGAAGCGGCGCGTGTCGGCGTGATAGTTCTTCTCGAGGTTGGTGGAATGACATTCCGCGCACTGGTGGTTCCAGTTCTGCGCGGGATGCGTCCAGTGCAGCACGTCGCGATGATCGATCCTTTCGTTCGGGTAGAGGTGAAACCAGCGTTGCCCGCCCTGCTCCCTGGCGCGCGAGTCCCACGCGATGCCGAGCGCCTGCAAGCGGCCGTTATGCAACGGTACCAGGTACTGTTGCACAGGTTCGACGCCGAAGGTGTAGGTGACCTCGAACTCGGCGAGCTTCCCGTCCGGTCCGTCCGTCCGCACGTAGTAACGGCCGTCGCGCGTGTAGAAGTCGGTCTTTACGCCATCCTTGGTGAAAGTCGCGTGACCGAAATTACCGAGCACCGTGGTGGCGGTGGCCGGTTGCATGGCCAGCGCGTGATGCGAATGCTGCCAGCGCGCGGTCTCTTCGGCATGGCAGCTCGCGCACTTCCCTGCGCCGACGTAGGTTGCCGCGACCTGCGGCGCGGCAGATGTCGCGCCGGGTGCCGGCTCGCGCCCGCAACCAGCGAGCGCGGCGAGCGACAGGGCAAGGACCAGCGCGCGCTTCACGAAACGTTCTCTTCAGGGAGGTGGGCAGGGCGTTTTAGCGTGCACCCGCTCCGACGATGCGGGGTATTTGTGCAAGAGCCGCGCGGCGCGCGTCGGCCGCGGCGCAAGCTCGCCGCCACAGTTGGGACATGCGCCGTGCAGTCTCCTCTCGGCGCACTCGCGGCAGAACGTGCACTCGAACGAGCAGATCATTGCATCGTGCGAGCCGGCCGGCAGATCACGGTCGCAGCATTCGCAGTTCGGTCTCAGTTGCAGCATCGCTCACCGTCCGTACGTTGAATTCGCTCAGGTCGTGGCGACGCGCCACAGGTCTTCGCCCGAGTACTTGATGCGCATGCATTTGCCGTTGACCACCTCGCCGAAGCGCACCCACTCGGGGTTGTGCTCCTCGTCGCGCAGGTAGAAGAGATCGCCGACCGCCTCCAGGGGAATCACGCCTTCGAGCATCAGCCGGCCCTTGCGCAGCACCACGTGCAGGCTCTGCACCCATGGATTCTCGTTGCGATAGTGGCCGACATAGCTGTCCCACGCCTTTGGATAGCTGAAGTCGGTCGGTCCGTCGTACGCGGAGCCCGCGTACCAATCCGGGCCCCAGCCAACTTCGGTCACGGCACTCTTCGGGTCCTTCTCGTTCTTGCGCGCGAAGACGAGGAGGAAGCGCGCGAAGTCGGGGTGCCGGGCGATGAACTGATCTGGATGGGCTGTACGCTCGACAGAGACGCGCGCCCCACCATGCACGAGAAAGAGCTGCATGTCTCGCGTGACGAACTCGAGCTTCGCGCCCGAGGGCGCGCGGTACTCGCCCTCATAATCGCCGGCATTCTCGATGCGTGCCGGTGGATCTGCGGCAGGGACCGCCGGCAACGCCTTGTGCTCCTGCGCCGCGCGCATGAGACGAATCGCGAACTGCACGACCGGGTTCGGACGATAGCCCTGCTGCGCGTTGATCGAGGCGAACGCGCCCATGCCCGATTCGATATCGACCATCAGCGCCGACATGAAGGACACCATGCCGCCCGTGTGGCGCAGGAGCGTGTGCCCATCGAGCTTGTCGACGCTGATGCCATAGCCGTAGGACGCCGAGGGCCCGAAATCCTTGGCCAGGACGTGCGGGTGCGAGAACAGACGGAAGCTCTCCTCGGAGACCAGTCGGCCGCGCGGACCCTCGCCGCCGCGTGCAAGCATTTGCAGGTACGCGCCCATGTCGCGCGCGGGCGCGGCGATACTGCCGTCCGCATCGGTGACGATGATGGCGGGCGCTTCACTCAGGCGGCCCATGCGCGGGAACGGCCGATCGCTCTGGAAAATCGAGTAGCTCCGCGCCAGGCGCTCGCGCAGATCGAGCGTGATCGCAGGCGCGCTTTGCGTCATGCCGAGAGGTTCGAGGATCCGGTGGCGCATGACCTCGGGCGCCTCGCGGCCATCCAGGGTCCATGCCAGGTATCCGAGTGCTGCGAACGCCATGTTGTTGTAGTGAAAGTGCTCGCCCGGCGCGTACGCCGCGAGGTGACGGTACGCGGGATCGGACGGAAACACCGGGAGCTGTTCGCCGGCGAGCCCGGAGGTATGCGTCAGCAGGTGATGCGTCGTGATCGGCGCGAACCTCGAGTCGATGCGAAACCACGGCAGGTACTCGACGATCGGGCGGTCGAGATCGAGCTTGCCCTCCTCGCGCAGCTGCAGCAGGGAGAGCGCGATGAACGACTTGCTGATCGAGCCGATGTGAAACAGCTCGTCGGTCTTCAACTCGCGCTGCCGGTCGAGATCGCCGAGGCCGTAGGCCGTCACGCGCTGCACGCCGTCGCGGTCGGCGAGCACCAGTGTCATGCCGGGCGAGTTCATGTCGCGCATGTATTGCTCGACGAACTGGTCGAGCCGCGCGAACGTGTCCTGGTACTTGCTGGGAGCGCCCTGGGCGCCGGATTCGGCGACGAGGAAGCGGGCTGATGCTGCTAGGGCGACGCCGGTGAACCCTGCCTGCAGCATTTCTCTGCGACTGATGGGCATTCGTGATTGTCCTCAGTGCGCGCGGGTGCGCGCAAGAGCCAGCGCTAGCGAATCTCGAATACCGCTTCCACCTCCACGGCGACATCGTAGGGCAGCCCGCTCACGCCCACGGCCATGCGAGCGTGGCGGCCCTGCTCGCCGAAGATCTGAACAAACAGGTCCGAGGCGCCGTTCATCACTTGTGAATGGCCGGTGAACTCGGGCACGGCGTTAACGTAGCCCGCAACCCGCACGCAGCGCGCGATGCGATCGAGGTCGCCGTCGAGCGCCTTGCGTGCGTGCGCGATCACGTTCAGCGCACAGAGTCTCGCCGCCTGCTGCCCCTCTTCCACCCGGAACTCGCGCCCCAGCTTGCCGATGAAGCGCCGCTCGCCGTTCCACTGCGAGAGTTGGCCCGTCATGAAGAGGAGGTTGCCCACACGCACGCAGGGCACGTAGTTCGCGCCCGGCTTGCTCGGCTCGGGCAGCTCGATGCGCAGATCCTGCAGGCGTTGATCAATGCGTCCGGCCATGGGTGCCTCGTTCTCAGCGTGTCATGTGACCTGGTCCGGCACGCCGTCGAAGAAATCGACCACGCCGGTGCGCAGATTGTATTCGGCGCCCACGATCAGCAGGCCGTCCTGGGCGATGTGGCGCTCGAGGATCCCAGATCCATGCCGCAGGTGGCCGGCAGCGGCGCGGATGTTCGCACGCACGGCGTGCGTCATCAGTCGTTCCGGCTGTTGCTCGAGCGAGGTCGTGAGCAGCGGCTCCACCGCGGGTTGAATCCGGTCGACGAGTGCGCGCAGGCCGGGTGAGCGCCGCGATCCGGGCTGACGGAGCTCTTCGATCGTGGCCTGGATGGCGCCGCATTCCGTGTGACCCAGCACGACGACCAGGCGCGTGCCGAAGCGCGAAACAGCGAACTCGACACTTCCGATCTGTGAGGGCGCAACGATGTTGCCCGCGACCCTGATCACAAAGAGATCGCCAAACCCCTGGCGGAACACGAGCTCGGCGGGCACGCGCGAGTCCGAGCACCCCAGGATCACCGCAAAAGGCTCCTGGCCGTAGACGAGCTCGCGGCGCCGGCTCTCCGTGAGACCGATACCGGTGTCCTCCATGCTCGCCACGAAGCGCTGGTTGCCCTCTCGCAATTGCGCCAATGCTGCGGGGCCTGAAATCATCTATTTCCCTTCCCCGGAGTTCACCGGTCGCCTGAGGGTGATTCTCTGCTTCGCCCGCTCCAGCAGCGCGTCGGCGATGGCCGGCCATCGATCGTGGGCCTTGCCGCCCTCGCTCAGGTCGGCGGCGGAAAAGCCGCTGGACGCCACATCCTCACTATAGATGATCATCAACTCCTTGCGCTTCTGCTCGTCGAGCAGGTGCACGAGGCGCACCGACATCATCGCTGCCGGGAGCTTGTAGC
>DATBIF010000097.1:0-3649 GCA_036557045.1 Steroidobacteraceae bacterium | reverse complement strand
CCCGAAACCGTCGCGGCGCTCGAGCGCGAGATCCGCGACTGGGCGCAGATCGAGATCTGAGCGAACTCGCAAGCGATGGTGCGGCTGCGGAAACCCCTGATGCGGATCGCCCTGCGCCGAGCCTAGAGTGCTCGCGAGGGGAATTGAGAAATGAAGGCTTTGCGCGCCGCGCGCGGGTGTTATGAGAGTCAGGGAGCTTGCGGTACTCGCGGGAACCGAGAGGCTGCCAGGGCTGCTGAGCGCCTCTCGGGAGCCGTTGGGGCTTATTCTTTTCGCCCATGGAAGCGGCAGCAGCCGCTTGAGTCCGCGTAACAAGTACGTCGCCGAAGTCTTGCAGGACAGCGGGTTCGCGACCTTGCTCTTCGATCTGTTGACCGCCGAGGAAGAGCGGATCGATGCGCGCACCGGCGAGTTGCGATTCAACATCCCGTTCCTGACGGAGCGGCTCATCGCGGCCACGAACTGGATGCTCCGACAGCCTGGCGTGCAAGGGCTCAGCATCGGTTATTTTGGCGCGAGCACCGGTGCGGCGGCGGCATTGAGCGCCGCCGCGCAGCTTCCGGCAGTCGCAGCGGTCGTCTCACGCGGCGGCCGGCCAGACTTGGCCGGCGCCGCACTGCGAGACGTGCGTGCCGCCACCTTGTTGATCGTCGGCGGAAACGATCGCGAAGTCCTGGCCCTCAATCGGGGCGCGTTGGCACAGCTGCGTGCAGAAGCGCGCCTCGAGATCGTGCCCGGCGCCACGCATCTGTTCGTCGAGCCCGGTGCGCTCGAAGCGGTAGCGCGTCTCGCCGCCGACTGGTTCGCGGCCCACATCGTGGCTGCGCGCGGGTAGCGTGCCACCATGGCGGTGCACAACGAAGATGTCGCTGCAGCGTTCGACGAGATGGCAGACCTGCTCGACATCCAGGGGGAGAATCCGTTTCGCATTCGCGCGTATCGTCGCGCGGCGCAGGTGGTGCGAACCCTGCCCCGCGATCTCGGCGAGTGCGCCGACGAAAAGGAGCTCGATGCATTGCCGGGCATCGGTGCGGACCTGGCCGGGAAGATTGCCGAGCTGCGCAGCACGGGTCATTTGCGCGCGCTTGAGGCGCTGCGCCGCCGTGTGCCTCCGGGGTTGCGCGCCCTGCTCAGTCTGCCGGGGCTCGGGCCGGTGCGCGTGCGAGCGCTGCGGTCGCGCCTGGGTATCCGGGGAATCGATGACCTCGCAGGCGCGCTCTCCGCGGGACGCCTGACGTCGCTCAAAGGGTTCGGACCGGGGATCGAGCTGCGGCTGCGGCGTGCTCTCGCAGACAAGGCCGCCGCCGGGGGCGAGCGTATGCCATGGTCGGTTGCCGCCGAATATGCAGAGCCGCTGCAGGCGTACCTGCAGTCTCTTCCCGGGGTGGCGCGCGCGGAAATCGCCGGCAGCTATCGTCGCGGTCGCGACACCGTCGGTGACCTCGATCTGCTCGTGAGCAGCACGCGTGGTGCGGGTGCGATCAAGGCGCTGCGCCGGTACGAGGACCTGCGCGAGCTGACTGCTGCGGGGGCGACGAAGGCCTCCGGAGTATTACGGAACGGGCTGCAGGTCGACGTTCGGGTGGTGCCGCCCAGGAGCTTCGGTACCGCGCTGCATTACTTTACCGGCAGCCGCGACCACAACATCCATATTCGACGTCGCGCGCAGGAACGCGGCTACAAGCTGAACGAATACGGCCTCTTTGGCGGCAAGGCGCGCGTGGCCGGCGCGACCGAAGAAGGTCTGTTCGCGGCGCTCGATTTGCCCTGGATACCGCCGGAGTTACGCGAGGATCGCGGGGAGATCGAGGCGGCGGAAGCGCATGCGCTGCCCGAACTCATCGAACGGCGCGACCTGCAGGGCGATCTGCACGCCCACACGGATGCCTCAGACGGGCGCGAACCGCTCGAGAAGCTGATTACTGCCGCGCGGGCCTGCCGTCTGCGCTACCTTGCGATCACCGATCACTCGAAATACATCGGTGTGGTGAGTGGCCTGGATGCCGCACATCTCGCGCGCCAGATCGAGGCGCTCGATGCCCTGAACGAGAAGCTGAGCGATCTGGTATTGCTGAAAGGTGCAGAGGTGGACATTCTCGAAGACGGCAGGCTGGCCTTGCCAGATTCGATTCTGCGGCGGCTGGATCTGGTGGTGGCTTCAGTGCATAGCCAGTTCGGGTTATCGGAAGCGAAACAGACGGCGCGAGTATTGCGTGCGCTCGAGCGGCCCTGCCTCTCGATCCTCGCCCATCCAACGGGCCGTCTGCTCGGCGAGAGGCCACCTTACGCGATCGATTTCGAACGTCTACTGCGCGCTATGCGTGATCGGCCCTGCTATCTCGAAATCAACGGCCAACCCAAGCGCCTGGATCCCGACGATGTGCACGTCAAGGCGGCACGCGACCACGGCGTACTGCTGAGCATCGCGAGCGATGCGCATTCGGGCGCAGAGCTCGCTTACCTCGATAACGGCATCCGGCAGGCGCGTCGCGGCTGGGTCACCCGCAAGGACGTGCTGAATGCGCGGCCCTTGAATGAGCTGCGCCCCCTCCTGCGTAAGACGATGCGTTGAGTGCGCGCTCTCACGCGCTGCGCCACCACTCCATGAATTCATTCCTGTCTACGGCTCCGTCGCGATCCGTATCGATGGCAGCGAATCGGTCGCGCCGCTGCGTCATGGTGAGTTCCGAACCCAGTTGCTCCAGGAGCTGCGAGAACTCCGTGAAATCGATGCGCTGATCGCCGTTCGCATCGCATTCATCGAACTGCTCGTCAATGTCCGCCAGATCGTCACCGCTCAATGGAGGCCGTGCGGAGGATCGTGGCTTGCGCGTGCTGTTCATCAGGGCAGAACTCCTGGAATGGTGTGAGCAGGCCGCTCGAGACCATCCTGCTCATGAGGGCTGTGTTCATGATGCCGGCGCCGAAGCACGTGAACAGTTGTTGCCTGGGGCCCGAGTTCCCCCGCCTCCTCGGCGAACCGTACTTCCATGCCGGTGGCGAGATCCTCGAAACGACTGCCCAACACGCTGTTGCGATGGAAGTAGATCAACCGGCCATCATCCGCTTCGATCCGCCCGAAGTTCCGCTGTGGATCGAGTTCGCAAATGCGTCCGCGCGGCGGCTCGGCATGTGTCTTGACCTCGCGGCGCCGCTCGCGCGTGTACTTTTCCAGCTGGCGACGGGCAGCCCGGAAAGCATCCCGCAGTGCCACGTAGGCGTCCTGATGTGCCGGATCCGCAGGGCGCGTCCGCCGAATGGCGATCTCTTTCTCCGGCACGGTAACGTCGATCCTGACCTCGAACAGCTCGCCCTTGTGCTGATGGCGATGCGGGGTCTCGATCACGACGTGACAGCGCGTGATCGATGCGCTGAACTTTTCGAGCCGGGTCGCCAGTTCGCGTGCGCGGCTCTCGAGAGCGGGCGACGGGTCCATATTGCGAAACGTGATCTGCAGCGGGATCAGCATGACTGCAAAAATGATGCGCTCATCCAGCAGCTCGGAGAATACGCAGATCTACATATCTAACGCGGGCTACCCAGGCGCTGCGAGCTTGCTCTGCACATAGCCGCAGGCCCCGGCAAGACTCGCGAGCTGTGCATAGTCGCGTTCCGCGACGTCGATGCCGAACTCGCGGCTGATGGCGAT
>DATBIF010000096.1:0-2578 GCA_036557045.1 Steroidobacteraceae bacterium | reverse complement strand
TCGAGAATGTGATTGCCGTTGTCGGTGACAAAGCGCTCACGCCACACCGGGCGGCCGCCCCGCTTGGAGAGCTCGCGCGCCACGAAGCTGCGCGCCATGGGCACGACCTCGACCGGCAGTGGGAACCGCCCCAGCACGTCGACGAGCTTGGAATCGTCGGCGATGCATACGAAACGCCGCGATGCAGCGGCGATGATCTTCTCCCGCGTCAGTGCTCCACCCCCGCCCTTGATGAGGTGGCGATGCACGGTGGCCTCGTCGGCGCCGTCGACGTAGAGCTCGAGCGAACCGACGGCGTTGAGGTCGAGGACCTCGATGCCGGTCGCCTTGAGACGCGCCGTTGACGCCTCGGAGCTGGAGACCGCGCCTGCGATCCGACCACGGATGCCGGCGAGCGCATCGATGAAGTGATTCACCGTCGAGCCGGTGCCGACGCCGAGCACCAGGCCGTCGGTGAGGTAATCGAGCGCAGCATGCGCGGCGCGCTTCTTGCGATCGTCAGGATGCACGGGAAGCAGGAATTGCAGGGCTTTTCATGCCGCAGAGACGACTGTGCCCGCATCAGCGGGCACAGTCATCGTATCGTGGATTCGAGAACGGGCGGCTGGCTGAAAGTATGCTCAGTTCCAACCGCCGTTCCGCATCCGAAGGGTCTTACTTTTTCTTCGCGGCCTTTCTCTTGGCCTTCTTCTTACCCTTCTTTGCTTTAGCTGCCATGGTAGATCTCCGTGTCGGGTTAGTCCGGGGTCGAGTATATACACGAAATGAATGTTGACAAGCAAGAGCGCGTGTGAACTTTGTCTCGCGCTCGCGCGCTGCACTTCATCGATGCGCACGCGCACTGGCGCGCATCGCGACTCACTCGAGCGAGAGAATGAAGCTCCAGCTACGCTCGCTCACCGGCATCACCGAGAGACGCGAGCCGCGCTTGAGCAACTCGAAATCACTGAGCTTCGCGCGCGCATGCGTGCGCAGCTCCTCGAGCGTGATCATGCGCTGCAGCTGGCGCACGAGGCGCACATCGACCACGTACCAGCGCGGCTTGGCGCGATCGCTGTCGGGATCGTAGTGATCGTCCTTCGGATCGAACGCAGTGGGGTCGGGATAGGCTTCGCGCACCACCTCGACGATGCCGACGACCGCCGGAACCTCGCAGCTCGAGTGGTAGAAGAAAGCCTGGTCGCCCTTCTGCATCTCGCGCAGGAAATTACGCGCCTGGTAATTGCGCACGCCGCTCCACGACGTGGTCTGAGCGCGCGACTTGGCGAGATCCGCGACGCTGAATGAGCCAGGCTCGGACTTGATCAGCCAATGCTTCATGTCTGTGTCTCCGCGCGGGCCGGGAAGCGCAGCACCTCCCGATCGGTGATGACGGCGGCGAGCGGCACATCCCAGGGCCGTGCCTTGAGCTCGGCGACTCGCTGCCAATGGTACGCAAGGCCAACGAGCCGTGGCTTCAACCAGGCTGCCCGGCGTCGCAGGTACGCGAAGGTGCGGTCGTAGTAGCCGCCGCCCGTCCCGAGACGTTCACCATGCGGCCCGAACGCGACGATCGGGACCAGTACCATGTCGAGCGAGCGCCCCGATACCAGGACGTGGTCGGGCTCGAGAATGCCGATGCGGTTCGCTCGCAAGGTTCCGGCGAGCGATGCGAAGCGCATGTCACCCTGCCGATGACAATCGATCACGGGAGCGAACAATTTACAACCGCGATGGCGGGCGAGCTCGATGATCGGCGCGGTATCGATCTCGCCGCGCACCGCCAGGTAGACGCCGACGCGCGCACCCCGGCGCAGCAGCCCAGAACGTGCGAGGACTGTGCGTGCAGCCAGCGCGGCGGTGCAGCGCTCCTTGGCTGTCAGCGCACGGCGTCGCGCGCGCACTGCGCGGCGTGTCTGCTCGCGGATGGGATCTGGTACCGTTGCATAACTTGTTGCACAACTCTGCTGATTTGAACGAGCTATGCAACAAGGTTATGCAACGGTACCTGGTACCGGCTGGAAGGGGCGGCGCCACCCGCCTGTGCCGTTAGTGACCGTTGCTCTCGAACCAGAGCAACAAGTGGGGCGACTGCGGACACTTAAGGCTTTCCGCACGGGGCGGACATGCACAATGCTGTCTGCAAGCCATTGCCCCAAGGGTTTCAAAATTAGGGTCGAGAGGTATTCCCGGTCCCTATCGAACACCGCAGGCGGCGCCAAAACTGTTAAAGAGCCCCGCTTCGGGGCACTAAAGCTCGAACTGTCTTCCTTTGCCGAGTACCGAGTCAACGCGCTCGGTCAGGCGTCGCAGGCGGGCACCCAGATCAACTGAGACCGTCTGTTCTCGACCCTTCTTCAGCAGCTCATTCGCCATGTTCAGGGCCGCCATGACCGCTATCCGGTCCAGGCCAACGACTTTGCCGCTGTCGCGGATCTCACGCATCTTGCCACTGAGGTACTCGGCGGAGTCCAGCAGGTCCGCGCGCTCCTCATGATCGCAGGCTACGAAATATTCCTTCTCCAGTATCCGAACGCTGATGCGCGCCGGGTGTTCACTCATGTACCGTGCTCCATCGCCTTCAGGCGACCAATCATTG
>DATBIF010000095.1:0-8231 GCA_036557045.1 Steroidobacteraceae bacterium | reverse complement strand
CTGCTCCTCGAACATCTGCGCGCGAGCTGTCCCCGCGATCTACTGATCGCGCAGGTCAATTACCCGCTTGAGTCGACCAGCGAGTTCCTGCAAGCGGTGTTGAGTCAGCTCGATGGCGCAGCGGCTGCATCCGGGAGCCAGGATCTGTTTCGCGCGTTCAGCACCTTTCTCGAACGCCACCATGCCGGCGGGCGCAAGGTGCTGCTGACTGTCGATGAAGCTCACGGCCTGGCGCGCTCCGTGCTCGCTGCTCTTCTGCAACTCGCGGACTGCAACACGCCCTATTCAGGGGATCTGCGCATCATCATCGCCGGCGAACCCGAGCTCGAAACTCTGCTCGCGGCGGCGGCGCGCGATCGACGCGTGCCGCGCTTGTGCGAAAAGATTCGCCTGGCGGAGCTCTCGAGATCGGAGGTCAGACCCTACATCGAGCACCGCTTGTCCCTGGCCGGTGCGCAGGGCGAACCCATCTTTGCGCCCGAGACCTTCGACCTGATCTATCGCTACGCCGCGGGCAATCCCCGCCGCATCAACGTGCTGGCCGATATGGCCATGTCGATTGCGTGTGCGCGCAACTCCGGAGCGGTCACGCCCGCGGAGATTCGTGATGCCGCCGACGAGCTGCACTGGACGGTCGAGGTCGCCGTCGATCAGATGCCACCGGAGGAGGCACGCGGCCAAGCTGCGACATCTGTCGAGGCTCCGGCTGGCGCGCACAATGGTGCAGGGCCGCCGGCGCCGGCGCTCTTGTACCTGAACTTTCACGGCAAGCCGATTGCCCATCTGGTGCTCACGGAAGGTCGAGCCAGCATCGGCCGGGCGCCTGGCAACGACCTGCAGATCGTGAGCGAGTTCGTCAGCCGTCACCATTGCCAGGTGATCACCACGCGCGACGGCTCGATGATCGAGGACGTGAGCAGCACGAACGGCGTCTATATGAAGAACCAGCGCGTGCGCCGCTACCGGTTGCACGATGGTGATGTTCTCACCATCGGCGATCATGAACTGCGTTATGCGGAGCTGCCGCGCGCTGCGGAATCGCCCGCAGCCTGAACCACGCCGGGGGTCGTTTCCTCTATCGCCGCGTCGAGCCACTCGAGCCCCGGCTCATCGCCGTTGCCCGATCGCAGCGACTCGGGCGCATCCACGAACACCCGCCCCTCCTCCGGCCTCGTTCCTGCGAGGCGAGCGAAAGTATTCAGGCGCTTGAGCTCGACAGCCCAGTCGCGACCGATGCGCACGACGTGGACACGGTCCCAGCCACCCGGCGCGAGCCTTGCCGCCGCCAGCGCCCCCTCCTCGATGCTCACGAACCAGGCTCCCGACTCGGGCAGACGTTCGCGCCAGCGATTGAAGGCCGCGATCAGTTGCGGCTGCAGCGACAGCAGGTGCAGGCCGCGTTGCTCGATGAGGTCCGACAGCTCGGTGAACAGTGTCGTGGGCATGGCGCAGGCAACCTGCGCTTTCCCGGGTACGGGGTCGCTGAGCCTCACGGTCCAGTCGGCCACGAGATCACCGTAGATATCGGCAAGAGCGTAGCGCGCGTGCGTGAGGCGCTCCGCATTTCCGTGCAGCTCGTCGGACCAGGGCACTATGGCATAGCGCACCCACAGATCAGACAGAACGACTCGCACGTTCGCGGCCTGCCAGGGCGGCTCGCCGAGGCAGCGGCTCAGGGCCGTCAAGGCGGCGCGCCAGGACACCGCGTCGTCCGGCTCGACCGCGACCTCGAACACCGCGAGCTTGCGGGGCTTGAGCCCGCGGCTGTGGCGCACCAGCGCAAGCCGGCGCGGCGCGAGGCGGATGCTGACT
Organism: Steroidobacteraceae bacterium; assembly: GCA_036557045.1. Classification (GTDB taxonomy): domain Bacteria; phylum Pseudomonadota; class Gammaproteobacteria; order Steroidobacterales; family Steroidobacteraceae; genus DATBVX01. The sequence continues at coordinate 6,419 of DATBIF010000095.1, read as the reverse complement.
TCGTCACGCCAGAGTGGTGACACGATTCACCTCTTCTAGCGTGGTGTCGCCCTGGCGCACGAGATCGAGCGCGGCCGCGCGGATGAAGCGCGCGCCGGCAGCGAGAGCGAGCTCCCGCAGCTGCCGCACCGAGGCGCGGGCGATGATGGCCTCGCGAATGTCGTCATTCAGGAACAGCAACTCGCCGACCGCTTTGCGGCCGCGATAGCCGCTGCCACGGCAGTGCCTGCAGCCCGAACCCGCGCGGAAGTGGTACCCCGCCGCTGCATCGGGGTGCAGGCCCGAGTCCTCGAGCGTGCGACGCGAAGGCACGAAAGGCTCGGCACACTGCGGACATACCACGCGCAACAAGCGCTGCGCCAGCACGCCACTCAGCGCTGCCACCAGGCTATAGCTGTCGATGCCCATGTGCACGAAGCGGCTGATGACGTCGAACACGTTGTTCGCGTGCACGGTAGTGAATACCAGGTGACCGGTGAGCGCCGATTGCACTGCGATCTGCGCGGTCTCCGGATCACGGATCTCGCCCACCATGATCTTGTCGGGGTCATGACGCAGGATCGAGCGCAAACCGCGCGCGAACGTGAGCCCTTTCTTTTCGTTCACCGGGATCTGCAATACGCCCGGCAACTGGTACTCGACCGGGTCCTCGATGGTGACGAACTTGTCCCGGCCATTCTGCGTCTCGGAGATCGCGGCATAGAGCGTCGTGGTCTTGCCACTGCCGGTTGGCCCCGTGACCAGCAGCATGCCGTACGGCAACAGGCTCAGCCGACGCAGCTGCGCCACCACTTTCGGGTCGAAACCCAGCATGTCGAGCTGCAATCCCCGAATCCGGTCGGTGAGCGCCTGCTTGTCGAGCACGCGCAGCACGGCGTCCTCGCCAAACACGCTCGGAATGATCGACACGCGAAAGTCGATCGGCCTGCCATCCACCGCAATCTTGAAGCGCCCGTCCTGCGGCACGCGCGTCTCGGCGATGTCGAGCTCCGACATCACCTTGATGCGCGATATCACCCGCTCGGAAAGATCCGGCCCGGTCACCGTCGCGATCTGCTCCAGCACACCGTCGATGCGGTAGCGCACCACCAATCCCGTGGCGCCCGTCTCCAGGTGAATGTCGCTGGCCCCGGCACGCAGGGCGTCATAGACCGTGGAGTGAACCAGCTTGACGATGGGACTCGTGTCCTGGCTGATCGAGCTGAGCGAAAGGTTGTCGACCTCGCTGCTTGCGACCGTGCCGCTCTGCGCGTCCGCCAGCGCGGCATCCATCGCGCGCATGTTCTGCTCACGGCGCGCAATGTATGCGCCGATATGGGCACGCTGCGCGAGCGACCATTCCATCGGCGCGCTGACCAGCATCTCGAGCCAGCTGCGAACCGTGGCATTGAACGGATCGGCAATCACAGCCACCAAGCCGGCAGGTCCGCGCACCAGGACACACTGACGCCGCGTCGCCTCGGCCGGCGGCAGCAGGTCGAAGGCCGGATCGAGCTGCATCAACTCTTCCGCGCCCATCACGCGATAGTCGAGGATGCGGCCGAGCGCCGCCGTGATCTGCGCCGGAGTGAGTCCGCTCGACTCTTCCAGCACCTCGAGTGGTGAGCGCTGGCTCGCTTCCGCCGTAGCAAGTGCCGCGCTGAGTGCCGCCTCGTCGAGCGTTGGAAACGACAGCAGGTTGGCCGCGGCATTCATTGGATGCTGCCGGCGAGTTCAAAGATCGGAAAGTACATCAGCACCACGATCACCCCGATTACGATGCCGATCGCGGTCATGAGAATCGGCTCGATCAGGCGCACCAGCAGGTCCACGCGCCGCGACAGTTCCTCGTCGTAGAAAGCAGCGATGCGTTCCATCATCTCGCCCATGTTGCCGCTGCGTTCACCGACTCGCAGCATGCGCGTTGCCACCGGCGTCGTCAGCTGGCAGCGCTCGAAGGCATTGGCAATCGACTGGCCTTCGCGCACGGCCTGCGTGGCCGCGCCCAGTGCGGGACGCAATGCCATGCCCAGAAGTCCCGCCGACATCTGGCAGGCAGTGACCATCGGAATACCTCCTCGCAGCAGCATGCCGATCGTGCGATACAGGCGTGCGAGCTGGTAGAGGCGCAACTCCGTGCCGATCGCCGGAATTCGTGTCAGCGCTCTGCCGAACAACGCCCGCGCCTGGGGACGCGTCACCGTGTAGACGATGCCGCCAACCAGCGCGACGCAGGCCAAGCCGACGCTCGCCGCGTGGTCCTGCAGGAGCTGCCCCCACTCCATCAGCAGTTTCGAAGCCCATGGCAGATCGCGACCCAGGTCCTGGTAGATCGCGCTGAAGCGCGGCACGACGTAGCCGACGAGGAACACCATCACCAGCATGCCCGCGCCGATCAGCACCGACGGGTAAATCGAAGCGTTGATGAGTGTCTTGCGCAGGTGATCGATCTGTGTCTGATACGTGATGTAGCGACTCAACGCCTCACGCAGCGCGCCTGTGCGCTCACTCGCGCGCACCGAGGCGACGTAAAGCTGCGGAAAACTTTCCGGTTGTGCGGCGAGTGCGCTCGAGAGCGTCTGGCCTTCGAAGAGCTGCGCGCGGATGTTCTCGAGCGTGCGGCGCACGCCGGCACTGGCTTCCTTCTCTGCCAGCGTGGCGATCGCTTCGACGAGCGTGAGTCCCGCTTCCAGCAGTGCGACAAGCTCCTGGCTGAAGCTCACCAGCGGCACGCGGCCGCGATCGCGACGCCGCCAGCGGCGCGAGGCGGAAAGCGAAATGACCTGCAGGCCCTGGCGCCCGAGCTGCCAGCGCGCGTCGGCCTCGTCAGACGCCTCGATGGCGCACACGACGACTGCATGCGACGGGGACACTACCTTGGCCCGAAATTGCATGGCTTCTCTTTGGGAGACGTGGTCATGGTCAGCCATCCGCCGCTCGCGGCGACAGTCGGCAGGACCCGTACCGCTGCTACAGCAAAACCCTACCGTTCGGTAAAGGACCTGCCGACTGTCGAGCTTGGGGGTCTTCACTGACGATATTTCGCAGACTTATGAGACTTCTACTGAGTGGTCATGCGAGCCGGCTGCTTGCGGGCGTAGCCGTGCTTGGTGGAGTTACTGTCCTGCTCGGCGGAAGCTCAACGACGCCCGCGGCTGCGACAACGAGCGCCGGGACGCCACGCTCCGCTCCGACCGGCGCAAGCACGGCTGACACACGACCCGCGCAAGGCGCCAAGCACAGTTCCCCCGCCGCGGCCTCGACACTTTCACCGGCGGCCGCTGCGTGGCTGACCAATCTCGCACACCGCACCACCGACCCGTCCGCCGCAAGCAGGCTCTTTCCACCGCAAACGTGGTACGTAGCGCCTCCTCCGCCACCGCCGCCGCCGGCGGAAGCCCCCGTGGCGCCGACCGCACCGCCATTGCCCTACGCCTTCGTCGGCAGCTACGCGCCGCAGGGTGCGGATGCCGTGTACTTCCTGGTCAGGGATGATCGCGTCTACGACGCGAAGCCCGGCGACACGTTGGATGGTACGTACAGCTTCGACAGTGCTGAGAACGGCCAGCTCGTCTTCACCTACAAGCCGCTCAACACTCGCCAGACGCTCGCGCTCGGAGGCAGCCCCTGATGCACGCGCAGCAACGCACTGTCGTCGCGTTCCTCATCGCTCTGGCAGCCGGGTGCGCGACGGACCAGGTGCATCGCGCAGGTCTGGAAGCGATCGATGCAGGACACTACGAAGAGGGCCTGGCGAAGCTGCAGGAAGCGGTCACGACCAACCCGCACAATGCCACCTATCAGCTGGACCTGAGGGCGCGCCGCGAAGCGGTCATTCAGAAGCTGATCGCGGTCGGCGATACGTATCGTACCGCCGGCAGGCTCGATGACGCCGAAGCCACCTATAACCGGGTGCTGGCGATCGAGCCGACGAACACTCGTGCACACCGCGGCATCGACGGTGTGGAGTCCGATCGCAAGCATCAGGAGCTGATCGGCCAGGCGCAGAAGGACCTCGACGGCGGTGCAACGGAGCAAGCCGAGGCCAAGGTGCGTGCCGTACTGGCCGAGGATCCGGGCTTCGGCCCGGCCACCGCGCTCAGCGCCAGGATCGAAGAGGCGCGCGGCCCGGTGACCGTGGTGCCCAAGCTTCACACCCGCGACAACCGCCCGGTCACGCTGCAGTTCCGCGACGCGAACACCAAGATGGTGTTCGAAGTGCTCTCGCGCCAGACCGGGATCAATTTCATCTTCGACAAGGATGTCAGGAGCGACAGCAAGACCACGATCTTCGCGCAGGACGTGCCGGTCGAGCAGGTGATCGCGCTGGTGCTCGGGCAGAACCAGCTCGCGAGCCAGGTGCTGTCCGACAACATGGTGATGATCTACCCGAACACGCCCGCGAAGCAGAAGGACTACCAGGACCAGATCGTCAAGGCGTTCTACTTGACGAACACCGATATCAAGCAGGCGCAGAACCTGCTCAAGACGGTACTCGACGCCAAGACGATTTTTGTCGACGAGCGCGCGAACGTCATCATCATCCGCGACACGCCCCAGAACGTGCGCATGGCCGAAAAGCTCCTGAGCTCGCTCGACCTTCCCGAGTCGGAAGTCATGATGGAGGTCGAGGTGCTCGAGATCAGCCGGACGCGCCTGCAGCAGCTCGGCATCAACTATCCGAGCGCGGTAACGCTGAGTGCGACCCCGCCTGGCGGCGGCGACCAGCTGCATCTGAGCGACATCAAGAATCAGAATTCCGACACCATCACCGTGTCGCCACTCAGCATCACGATCGATGCGCTGAAACAGACCGGGGCGACCAACGTGCTGGCGAGCCCGCGCATCCGCAGTCGCAACAAGGAGAAGGCGAAGATCCTGATCGGCTCGCGCGTACCCGTGATCACCAATTCCGTCACGCCGATCTCGGGCGGCACGTCCGTAGTCACCGGCAGTGTGCAGTACATGGACGTAGGCCTCACCCTCGAGGTCGAGCCCACCGTCTACCTGGACAACGACGTCGCCATCAAGGTGCGGCTCGAGGTGAGCAACATCATTTCGACGGTGAAGGATCCGGTCTCGGGCACCGTGGCGTACGAAATCGGGACGCGCGATGCCAACACGCTGCTGCGCTTGAAGGACGGCGAGACCCAGATTCTCGCAGGCCTCATCCAGGACCTCGACAGCCGCAACTCCTCCCACATTCCAGGCCTCGGCGACATCCCGGGGGTCGGCTACATCTTCGGTTCCAAGCGTGACTCGAGTCAGAAGACCGAGATCGTGTTGTCGATCACGCCACGCATCATTCGCTCGCAACCCCGGCCTGCCAGTGAGGTGACTGAATTCTGGTATGGCACCGAGTCCAGCGCGCGCGGCGGGCCGATGGCTGCAGTCAGTGCGACGAGTGGTGGCAGCGCGGCCGCTCCGTCACCGCCACCGGGAAGTGGTGTCAGCGCGACTCCCCCGGCGAACATGGGCGCCGTGCAATTGAGCCTGCCGGGCGCGAGCGATGTGCAGCCGGGGGGTATACCGGCTTCGAGCTACGGCCGACCTGCAGCGACCTCGGCGCCAGCGACGTCCGCACCTGCATCGACGCCCGCTTCCGACTCAACGCCGCAGGCTCCGTCAGAACCAGCCCCGTCAAATTCCACGACGTCGTATGCGATGCCCGAGCCTGCGCCTGTGCAGCCACCGCCGCCGCCCACCGCCGCGCCGCTGACCCAGCGTACGGCGCCAGGCACAACGACCACGAGTCTGCCGACGATCAGCTGGGACGCACCTGGCCAACGCACTGTCGGTCAGGATTTCGAAGTTGCACTCCGGTTCAATGGCGGCCAGCCCATGAAGACCTTGCGTGCTCAGCTTCGGTACGACCCGGCCGTACTGCAGGTGATGTCGGCTGACACGGGCGAGGTCGTCCCCAGCACCATCAGGCCGACTACCGTGCCACGGATCAACCAGATCGCGGGCGTGGTGCAGTTCGTCGCCAGCGCCTCGGCCGAAGCACCGGTGCAGGGCGACGGGCGCGTGATGGTGCTGCATTTCAAGGCTCTCAAGCCGAATCCTGCCACCAAGATTTCACTGCAACTCGCCGCGGTCGCCACCAGTGGCGCCAGCATTCCACCCGCCCAGCAGCAGCCTCTCACCATCGTCGTCACACCGTGACTGCGGTGGAACCCTAACCGGAAAACTACAGTGTCACCCGCCTGACTAGGGCGGTGTCGTACCAATTGTTGCTGAACGCGCCGTTCCGCACTCTGCCGCGCAGGTAACACGTACGTGCCACATCCGTTGGCGAGTACGGGACAGGGTTAGTGCTAAGGGATCGATGTCTTTGCTCGCGCGCGCGGCCACAGGGCAAGCAAGTGCCCGTGATCGCCGCTTCGCATTTCCGGCGGTCAGAAATCCGGAGGTCACATGATTAGCTCACAGCACCTGCT
>DATBIF010000094.1:0-1590 GCA_036557045.1 Steroidobacteraceae bacterium | reverse complement strand
GGGGTGACACGATCACAATGGCAGCCGAAGGAAAATGGGACGCAACTCGTCTACCGGCTGGAGATCATGCCGAAATTCTGGATTCCGCCGTTTTTCGGTCCGCGAATGATGATCAGCACGTTACGTGCCGGGACGCTCGAGCTGTTCTCGAACGTCGAGAAGGCGGCGAAAGAGCGCTCGCGGACGGTTGCGGCGCAGTGACGCGAGCTGTCGAGCCGGACGCGAGTTCCGACACGCCCGACGCCGCACCGGCGACAGTCCTCAGTCCGAGCACGCGCGGATGCTCCTTGGCGGACTCCTTACTGCGCTGGTTCGACCATCACGGTCGCAAGCATCTTCCCTGGCAGCAGGATCCGACGCCTTATCGCGTGTGGGTCTCGGAAATCATGCTGCAGCAGACGCAGGTGAGCACGGTGATGCCGTACTACCAGGCGTTCATGCGGCGCTTCCCCGATATCTTCGCGTTGGCCGCGGCCCCGATCGACGAGGTCCTGCACCAGTGGTCAGGGCTCGGCTACTACGCGCGCGGGCGGAATCTGCATCGCGCGGCGCGCATGCTGGTGGAGCGGTTCGGCGGTGAGTTTCCCCGCACGCTGGCGGAGGTTGAGGCGCTGCCTGGGGTCGGACGCTCCACCGCAGGCGCCGTCCTCGCGCTGTCACGCGGTGAGCGCCACCCGATTCTCGACGGGAACGTGAAGCGGGTGCTCGCCCGCTATTTCGGGATCGAGGGATTTCCCGGCGAGCCCAGCGTGCATGCGGACCTGTGGCGGCGTGCGGAGGAGTGCACACCGCACACCCGGGTTGCCGAATACACCCAGGCGATCATGGATCTCGGCGCGACCGTGTGCGTGCGGCGCCGTCCGCTTTGTCTCGCGTGTCCGCTGGCAACGGGATGCGCAGCGCGCGCCGCCGGGCAACAGGAGTTCTTGCCCACACCGCGTCCGCGAAGAGTGCGGCCGGCGCGCCGCACCTGCATGCTGGTGGCGATTCGCGCCGGTCAGTTCGTGTTGCTCGAGCGTCGGCCTTCGCCAGGCATCTGGGGCGGGCTGTGGGGGCTGCCGGAGTTCGCGACCGCCGATGCGGCCGTTGAGTGGAGCCGGCGCGAATTACACACGATGGCCGAATCGCGTGCAGCGCTCGCACCGCTCCATCACGCTTTCACGCACTTCGATCTGCAGATCGACCCGATTCGCATCGAGTGTCAGGCGGATCATCGTGTGATGGAGCCCGAGCGATACGTCTGGTATAACGCCGCGGCGCCTCAAGCCCTCGGACTGCCGGCCCCGGTGAAATCCCTGATCGAATCCCTGTTCGCGGAGCGTCTCACGTGACCCGGATGGTTCAGTGCGTGCTCCTCGGCCGCGAGGCGCCGGGACTCGATCGACCGCCTTACCCCGGCGAGCTCGGCAAGCGCATCTATGAGAACGTGTCGAAAGAGGCCTGGGCGCGCTGGGTACAGCACCAGACCACGCTCATCAACGAGTACCGCCTGACGCCGATCGACCCCAAGGCGCGCAAGTTCCTCGAAGGCGAGATGGAGAAATTCTTCTTCGGCGGCGGCTCGCAGAAACCTGAGGAATTCGTCGCGCC
>DATBIF010000093.1:0-9645 GCA_036557045.1 Steroidobacteraceae bacterium | reverse complement strand
CTGCGGGTTATGCGATATATATAAGGTAGATTAGGGCTGAGTGCCGCGCGAAGACTCGGTCTGATGCGGCCACCCGATGTGCACACCGATGCGCGCCGCTTCGCGCACTGCATCGGGATCACCGTTGACGAGATAGGGATGCTCGCAGGCACCGAGATGCGCGAGATCGGAAGCCGCGTTGCCATAGGCCGTGATCGGGACGTCGCTGTGACGTTGGCGTAGCGCCAGCACGCAGTGCAGCTTCTCCTCGCCGCGGCGATTCGGAGTCGCCAGGGTGCCGCTCAGGCTCATGCCGTCCCAGCGCACGCCCGTGCAGATCGTCTCGTTGAAGCCGAGCGCGCGCGCGATGGCGGGCACATACAGGTCCGGGCTCGCCGACATGAGCACCAGGTAGTCTCCGCTCGCGCGATGCGTTGCCGCCTGGCGCAGCGCCTGCGCATGCATGCCCCTGGCGAGCAACCGCGGCACGTACTTGTCGTTCCAACGCGCGATCTCGGCGCGCGTGACTCCCTCCAGGCTGGCGATGATCAGCTCTTCCTTCAGCCGCCCAGGGTCGCGGCCCTTGAACGCATAGTGCACGAGTGCGCCGGGCAGACGGGCAAAGAGCCGCACCAGCCGCAGTGGCCGGCGCAGCGAGAACCCGACCAGGTACGGGAACAGAGTGTCGCGTCGGGTCAGCGTGCCATCGAGATCAAACAGCGCGATCCGCCTGAGACGCGTCTCCCGCACTTGGGTCACGCCGCGCGCTCGGCGGCGGCGAGCTGACGCAGAACGTAGTGCAGGATTCCGCCGTGCCGGAAGTACTCACGCTCCTTGGGCGTATCGATTCGCACCCGGGCGGTGAAGCGGATCGGCTTGCCGGAGGCGGGCCTGGCGCTGACGCTCACCGTCTGCGCCTTGCCACCCTCGAGGCCGTCGATGGTGTAGAGCTCCTTGCCGGTGAGGCCGAGCGAGTGCGCGGTCTCGCCGGACTGGAACTGCAGAGGCAGCACACCCATGCCGATGAGATTCGAGCGGTGGATGCGCTCGAAGCTCTCCGCGATCACTGCGCGCACGCCGAGCAGCATCGTGCCTTTCGCCGCCCAGTCACGCGATGAACCCGTGCCGTACTCCTTGCCCGCGATGATGATGAGCGAGGTGCCGCTCTGCTGGTAGCGCATCGCGGCGTCGTAAATGCTCATCTGCTCGCCGGACGGGATGTGCAGCGTCATGCCGCCCTCGACCCCGGGCAGCAGGAGATTGCGCAGCCGGATGTTCGCGAAGGTGCCGCGCATCATCACTTCGTGATTGCCACGACGCGAGCCATAGGAGTTGAAGTCGACCGGCTTCACGCCGAGGCTCATGAGGTATTCGGCGGCCGGGCTGGTCCTGGAGATGTTGCCGGCCGGCGAGATGTGATCCGTGGTCACTGAATCGCCGAGCAGGGCGAGCACGTATGCGTCGCTGATGTCGCCGACGCTCTTCGGCGTCATGTCCATGCCGTCGAAGTAGGGCGGATTCTTGACGTAGGTCGAGTCCTTGTCCCAGGCATAGATCTGGCCCTGCGGCACCTTGATGCCGTTCCAGTGCTCATCGCCCGCGAACACGCTGGCGTAGCTCTTGCGGAACATCGCCGAATCGACCGAGCGGCGAATGGTGTCGTGCACTTCGCGATCGCTCGGCCAGATGTCTCTGAGGTAGACGGGCTTGCCGTCCCTGCCGGTGCCGAGCGGCTCAGTGTTGAGGTCGACATCGAGCGAGCCTGCGAGCGCGTAGGCCACCACCAGGGGTGGCGAGGCGAGGAAGTTCATCTTCACCTCCGGGTGCACGCGTCCCTCGAAATTGCGGTTACCGGAGAGCACCGAGCAACCGACGACGTCACCGGCCTTGACGGCGGCGGAAATCTCCGGGCGCAAGGGGCCGGAGTTGCCGATGCAGGTCGTGCACCCGTAGCCGACGGTGAAGAAACCAACGGCGCCCAGATCATCGATGAGCGCGGCCTTGGTCAGGTAGTCCGTGACCACCCGCGAGCCCGGGGCGAGGCTCGTCTTGACCCACGGCTTCGCCTGCAGTCCGCGCCGGCGCGCATTTCGCGCCAGCAGTCCCGCGGCCACCATCACCACTGGGTTGGAAGTGTTGGTGCAACTCGTGATGGCAGCGATGAGCACTGCGCCATCGCGCAGTTCGAAGGACTGCTGGTCCATCGTGACCGAGGCGACGCCGCCGGCCTGCGGATTCTTCTGCGCACGCTCGTCGGCCATTTTCCTGACGCTTTGCCGGTAGATCGTCTTGGCGCTGCGCAAGGGCACCCGATCCTGGGGCCGGCGCGGACCGGCGAGGCTGGGTTCGACCGTGCCGAGGTCGAGGCTCAGCACATCGGTGTAGTGCGCCGCGGCCTGGCCGTCTTCGCGCCACAAGCCCTGGTGTTTCGCATAGGCGGCAACCAGCTCGATGTGCTCTTTCGTGCGACCCGAAAGTTCCAGGTAACGCAACGTTTCAGCATCGATGGGGAAGATGGCGCAGGTGCTGCCGAATTCCGGCGACATGTTGGCAAGCGTCGCGCGGTCGGCCAGCGGCAGGTTGCTCAGCCCGTCGCCAAAGAACTCGACGAACCTGTCGACCACACCCTTCTTGCGCAACATCTCCGTGACGGTGAGCACCAGGTCGGTCGCGGTGGCGCCGGGCTTGAGGCTGCCGGTGAGCTTGAAGCCGATGACCTGTGGAATCAGCATCGTGACCGGTTGACCGAGCATCGCAGCCTCGGCCTCGATGCCGCCGACGCCCCAGCCGAGAACGCCGAGCCCGTTGACCATCGTCGTATGCGAATCGGTGCCGACGAGCGTATCCGGGTATGCGAGACGCTTGCCGTCGCGCTCATCGTCGAACACGACGCGTGCCAGGTACTCGAGGTTCACCTGGTGCACGATGCCGGTATTCGGCGGGACCACCTTGAAGTTGCGGAACGCCGTCTGGCCCCAGCGCAGGAAGGCGTAGCGCTCGCGATTGCGCTGGAACTCGATGAGGTTGTTGAGCGAGAGCGCCCTCGGGCTGCCGTACTCATCGACCTGTACCGAGTGATCGATGACGAGCTCCGCGGGCGCGAGCGGATTGATCTCCTCGGGATTGCCGCCGAGCTTCACCATGGCTTCGCGCATCGCGGCAAGATCCACCACCGCCGGCACGCCGGTGAAGTCCTGCATGATGACGCGCGCGGGCGTGAAGGAGATCTCGTGACTCGGCTGCGCCGCGGGGTCCCACATGAGCAGCGCCTCGATATCGGCGCGCGTCACGCTCACGCCGTCTTCGCAACGCAGCAGGTTCTCGAGGAGGATCTTGAGCGAGAAGGGCAGGCGGTTGAGGTCGTGACCCCTGAGCGCGGCGAGGCTCATGATTTCGTAAGACCGCGCGCCGACCCGCAACTGAGACCGCGCCTTGAAACTGTCGCTCATGCTTCCTCCATCCGAAGAGACCGCGAATTATATCGGCATTCGCAGGGGCGGCGCAGCGCGCGGGGCAACGCGTGGCTGCACCGGCAGAACCTGCTCGATGACCGCACCGCCCAGGCAGAGTTCACCGTCGTAGAACACCGCCGACTGTCCGGGCGTGATGGCACGCTGCGGTGCTGCGAGCGTGACGCGCGTGCCCCGTGCGTCCTGACGAACCGTGCAGGGCTGATCCGCCTGGCGATAGCGAACACGCACGGTGCATTCGAGCGGCAAGCGGGGTTCGGTACCCAGCCAATGAGGCGGCGCGACGCGAAACGATCCGCCGAGCAGCAGCGGGTGCTCGCTGCCTTGCACGACGATGAGCACGTTGCGATCCAGATCCTTTGCGGCGACATACCACGGATCCTCGGGCTGCCCGGCGATGCCGCCGATGCCGATCCCGTGCCGCTGGCCGAGCGTGTAATACATCAGGCCCTGGTGGCGCCCGATCACTTCACCGGTCGCAGTCTCGATCGCCCCGGGCTGCGCCGGAAGATAGCGCTCGAGGAACGACTGGAAAGGACGCTCGCCGATGAAACAGATGCCGGTGCTGTCCTTCTTGTCGAAGACGGGCAACGCCGCCTCGCGTGCCAGCCGCCGCACTTCCTGCTTGGTGAGGTCCCCGATTGGAAACAGCGTCAGGCTGAGCGCCGCGGGATCGATACTGTGCAGGAAATAGCTCTGATCCTTCGCGGCATCGATGCCCCTGAGGAGCTGGTATCCCGACGGCGTCTGCAGCACGCGCGCATAGTGACCGGTAGCGAACCGGTCTGCGCCCAGCCGGCGTGCATACTGCAGGCAGACCCCGAACTTGATCTGGCGGTTGCAGAGGACGTCGGGGTTCGGGGTGCGCCCGGCACGGTGCTCGGCGAGAAAGTGCTCGAACACCTGGGCGCGATACTCGGCCGCAAAACTCACCTTGTGCAGCGGAATGGCGAGCCGTTCGCACACGCGCCGCGCATCCTGGAAGTCCTCGGCTGTAGTGCAGTAAGCGTCGTCATCTTCGTCCCAATTGCTCATGAAGAGGCCCTGCACGCGATAGCCGCGTTCGAGCAGGCGCCACGCCGCCACGGCGGAATCGACGCCGCCGGACATGCCTACGAGCACGAGGGAGGGGGAGCTCACCCCGTCATTATATGAGGCGAGGGTGCGCTACAGGATGGCAGCGCGCGCTTCGACTTGTTCGAGGGGCAGCTGACTCAGCAAGCCGGGCGGGAATCTCACGCCGGCGAGATAGTCGTCGACACAGCGCAGCACCATCGGGGAACGCAGCCGCGTCTCGTGCCCGAGGAGCTGATCACGCGTCAGCCAATGCACCCGCAGGATGCCGACGTCGAGCGGACGCCCGACTTCTTCTCCCTGCACACTGCCGCTGTACGCAACGCGCAGGAAGGTCTTGTGGTTGGCCGGATTGTTCCAGAGGTAGATACCCACGATGGCCTCGGGCTTGAAGTGCCACGCGGTTTCTTCGAGGGTCTCGCGCACGACGGCATCGAGCAGGTCCTCGCCTTCCTCGACGTGACCGGCGGGCTGATTGAACACGCGGCGTCTGCCGGCGCGCTCCTCCACGAGCATGAAACGGCCGCGTTCCTCGATCACCGCGGCGACGGTGAGTTCAGGCTTCCACATCATGGGCAGAGGATAGCGTGAAGCAGGACGTGCTTCAGCCGCGCATCATGCGAACTTCGGGCTCGGGCTCGCTGGCGCGCCACACGTCGTCGAAGTAGCCGAGATACTTGCGAGCAATGGCCGTGTCATTGAGCTCGGCCATGCCGTCCCAGCGGCTCGCTTGTAATCTGTACACGAGCGCGCGGTCGTCGGCGATCAGGAATGCCGCAGCGTTGTTGCGATAGTCGACGTGCACGTTGCGCAGGTCGATGTAGGTCGTGAGGCGCCGGCCCATCGCGAGGAAACGGTTGCCTTCGCGGATGGTGCGCGCCGGCTCGGAGATCAGCACGCGCACGCGCGCGTAGCCGCGCGCCAGCACAAGGTGCTTCACGACCTCGAGGAAGGCGTGCTGATCGTAGAGCTGCGGCTCGAGGTCCGGGGTGTAGATGCTGAGGTTGCGGCGCGCGGTCGAGGCCACTTCGACCACAGCCTCCCGCACCTCCTCGAGGGTGGTGAGAATGCTGCGCGAACTGCTCGCCTCGAACACGGTGCTTATCTGCTGGTCGTGAGGTTACGGCTCATGCGCCGGTGTGGAATACCCACTTCATCGAACGCGCTTCCCTCGGCGATGAAACCGTGACGCAGGTAGAAGGGGAGAGCATGAATCTGCGCGTGCAGATAGACCGATTCGAGTCCTTGACGGCGCGCTTGCCCCACCAGCCACTCCAGAATTTCGCCCCCGAGACCGAGTCCCCTGTATGCGCCGAGGACTGCGAGGCGGCCAATCTTACCGTCGGGCTCGATCCGCCCCGTGCCAACTGCGTCACGTTTCCCCTTCAGAACAAGGGCATGGACACAGCCCCGATCGGCCTCATCCCACTCTTCAGCCTCGGGAACCTGCTGTTCGACGATGAAAACGCTACGCCGGATGTGCTGCAGCGCTGCGCGGTCGCGCAGCCAGGTCGCAGCAACGATGGTGAAATTTGTGTCGATCTCAGATCTCGCGCGCGAGTTGCGTCGCGAGACCAAGATACAGTTGCGGCGTCAGCGCGAGCAATCGTCGGCGAACCTCCGACGACAGTTGCAGGGTTCCGATGAAGGCATGCAGCTGCTCGCGGTCGATCGCGCGGCCGCGCGAGAATTCCTTGAGCTTCTCGTAGCCGTCGGGAATTCCGGCGCCGCGCATCGCGCTCTGCACCGCCTCGGCCAGCACCTCCCAGGCGCGCGCGAGATCTTCCTGCATGCGCCCGGCATCGACCTCGAGCCGTCCGAGTCCGCGCAGTGCCGTCTGCGTGGCGAGCAGCGAATGCGCGAGGCCGACGCCGAGGTTGCGCAGCACGGTGGAATCGGTGAGATCGCGCTGCCAGCGGGAAACCGGCAGCTTCCCGGCAAAGTGGCGCAGCAGCGCATTGGCGAGGCCGAGGTTGCCTTCGGCATTCTCGAAATCGATCGGGTTCACCTTGTGAGGCATCGTCGAGGAGCCGACCTCCTGGCTCACGACGCGCTGCCGGAAATAACCGAGTGAGATGTAGCCCCAGAGATCGCGGCACAGGTCGATGAGAATGGTGTTGTGACGTGCCAGCGCGTCGCAGTATTCGGCGATCCAGTCGTGCGGCTCGATCTGCGTCGTGTAGGCATTCCACTCCAGGTCCAGCGACTCGACCAGGTTGCGACCGAGTCGCAGCCAGTCGACCTCCGGCAGCCCGGCCAGGTGCGCGTTGAAGTTGCCGACCGCGCCGTTGAACTTGCCGAGGATGCGGACCTCCGCCCAGCCGGTCTGCTGCCGATCCAGGCGCGCCACGAAGTTCGCCAGCTCCTTGCCGAGCGTGGTCGGGCTCGCCGGCTGACCGTGCGTGCGTGCCAGCATCGCAGTGGAGGCGTGCTCATGCGCCAGGTCACGAAGGCGCTCGGCGAGCTTCGACATCGCTGGCAGCAGCTGACGCCCGCGTGCTTCCTGGAGCATCAGCGCATAGGAGAGGTTGTTGATGTCTTCCGAAGTGCAGCCGAAATGCACGAACTCGAGTTGCGCAGGCGTCGCGCCCGCGCTCTGCAGCCTTTCGCGCACGTAGTACTCGACGGCCTTGACGTCATGGTTGATGCGCTTCTCGATCGCCTTGACGGCGTCGGGATCGACGCTGGCCGCGTCACCGGCCAGTCGCGCCACGGCGGCACGCACGGGCTCGGAAATGCTCTGCAGCGCGGGGACGGACACGTTGGCGGCCAGCTGCTGCCACCACAGCGCTTCGACTCGCACGCGCAGGCGAATCAATCCAGCTTCGCTGCACAGTCCGCGGAGCCCGGCGAGCTGCGCGGCGTAACGGCCATCGACGGGTGAAAGCGCCTCGAGCTCGGGTGAGGTCATGCCGGTGTCCGGCGCAAGTGCTAGGATGCAACATCATACCGCAAGTGCTGCGCTCGGCCTTCACCGCCTGCATCGTCTTGACCGCGATCGCCCGCCCGTTTCTCAATGCAGCACGCCCGACATCGAGGTTCTGCGCATGACGGACAAGAAAGTCAGGATCGAGCGCGACAGCATGGGTGAGCTGCGAGTGCCGGCTGAAGCGCTCTGGGGTGCCCAGACCCAGCGCGCGGTGCAGAACTTCCCGCTCAGCGGGCTCAGGATGCCGCGCGCCTTCATTTGCGCGCTGGGCCTGATCAAGGAGACGGCGGCCGGAGCAAACCAGGAGCTCGGCGAACTCGACGTGACGCTCGCCGCGGGCATCGCGACCGCTGCGCGTGCGGTCGCCGATGGCAAGCACGATGCACAGTTCCCGGTGGACGTGTTCCAGACCGGCTCCGGCACCAGTTCCAACATGAATGCCAACGAGGTGATTGCGCATCTCGCGAGCCAGGAATTGAAGCGCGAGGTGCATCCGAACGATCACGTCAACATGGGCCAGAGCAGCAACGACGTGATCCCGACGGCGATCCATGTCAGCGCTGCGCTCGAGCTGGAGCACAAGCTCCTGCCGGCGCTGCGTCACCTGCACGCGACGCTCGGGCGCAAGTCGCAGGAACTCGCGGACGTCGTGAAGACCGGGCGCACACATCTCATGGATGCGATGCCGGTGACGCTCGGACAGGAGCTCGGCGGCTGGTGCACGCAGATCGGCAATGGCATCGCGCGGCTGGAAGGCGTCAGGCCACGGCTGCTCGCGCTCGCTCAGGGTGGCACGGCGGTGGGCACCGGGATCAACGCGCATCCGAAGTTCGGTGCTCTGTTTGCCGCCCGGCTCGCCAGGCGCACGGGACTCCCATTCACCGCGAGCCCCGATTATTTCGAGGCGCTCAGTTCCCAGGACGCGGCGGTGGAGCTCTCCGGGCAGCTCAAGGTCGTCGCCACCAGTCTCACCAAGATTGCCAACGACCTGCGCTGGATGAACAGCGGGCCGCTCGCGGGCCTTGGCGAAATCGCGCTCCCGGCACTGCAACCCGGCAGCAGCGTCATGCCGGGCAAGGTCAACCCGGTGATTCCGGAAGCCGTCGCGATGATCGCGGCGCAGGTGATCGGCAACGACCTCACCATCACGATCGGCGCTCAGGCCGGAAACTTCCAGCTCAACGTGATGCTGCCGGTCATTGCCTACAACCTGCTGCAGAGCCTCGAGCTCCTGGCGAGCGGCGCACGCGCGCTGGCTGACAACGCGATCGCGGGATTTGCAGTCAACCAGGCGCGTCTCGCACAGGCTCTGGATCGCAATCCGATCCTGGTGACGGCCCTGAACCCCGTGATCGGCTATGAGAAAGGCGCCGCCATCGCGAAGCAGGCCTACGCGGAAGGCCGGCCCATCGCCGATGTCGCACGCGAGATGACCGGCCTCAGTGCCGACGAGCTCAGGAAGCTGCTCGATCCCCGTGAGCTCACGCGTGGCGGCATCAAGGGAGGCGGGGGCGGGGGCGGATGACTCGACACGCGTCGGGGACCGCTGACGCGCTCCGCAGCGAGAACTCGCTGCGCGAGCGCATTCGCGAGCGCTTTGCCGGGACGATGCCGGGCAACGATTCGGGCGAGGCCTGGCTCGCCGGGCTGCCGCCCGAGCTCACGGCGAGCTTTCACCACCTGATCCCGGCGCAACCTACGCGCGCTGCAGTGCTCGTGCCCATCGTCGACCGGGCCGAGGGCCTGACGGTCCTCCTCACGCAGCGCGCGGCCGACCTCAAGCACCACGCGGGGCAGATCAGTTTTCCAGGCGGACGGCTCGAGCCCGATGACGCGAGTGCGCTGGCTGCGGCGTTGCGCGAGACCGAGGAGGAGATCGGCCTCAGCCGCAGGTTCGTGGAGGTCGTCGGCTACCTGCCGGATCACCTGATCATCAGTGGCTATCGCGTGACGCCTGTGATCGGTTTCGTGTTACCGGGCTTCACCCTGCAGCTCGACCGTACCGAAGTCACCGAGGCCTTCGAAGTACCGCTGCAATTCCTGCTGGATCCCGCGCATCACCAGGCACGCCGGCGCCAGCTCGGCGAGGGCGAGATCGAGGTATACGACATCCCGTACGGCGAACGAAACATCTGGGGTGCCACGGCGGGGATGTTGATGACGCTCTACCGGTTGTTGCGCGAATGACTGATT
>DATBIF010000092.1:0-9260 GCA_036557045.1 Steroidobacteraceae bacterium | reverse complement strand
CGAAGCGCGGGCGCTCCTCCGGCTTGCGAGCGAGGGTGTACTCCCAGGTGGTGCCAACGTCCTTGAGCATGCTGCCCCACAACCGGATCTGGTTCTCGTCCAGGGCCCGCGGAATGTATGCACGCTTGATGAGGCGCAGCTTTCCGCCCGCGACCTCCGCCACCGCCCCCGCCGCTTTCAACTCTTTGATCATCGCTACCGGCGGCAAACCAGGCGCGTAACGGCGCATCAGTGCCGTGAATGAGCCGCTGTCCCCGTCCACATCGAGATCACGTGGCTCACCGGGCGCCCTGAGAAACTCCTCGTCGTGGTACCAGCCGTCGAGCACCTGAGTCGGTCGGCTCATGAATCCTGGATCGATAGTGCGGCGGCGCGCGAGTGCCTGTCGGAGCTTGCGCACATCCCGACGATCCATGCCCGTCAGAATTGCGACACGCGAAGCGTTGGTTGGACGCCCACGAATGCCGAATTCGTTGGTCGCGACCTGCACAAATTTCGCCTTGGCGAGATCGGAAAATTCTTTCCAGGTGATCCCGCTCTTGAGCAGCGTGAGCAGCACGGGCTCCAGGAGATCCCCGAGCGCATCAAGCATGCGGGATCGGGTCGCTTCTGATGCCATATGTGATCATTAAATGATCATAAGTGGTAAATGTCAAGCCTATCGCACTCTTCTCTTTAAGATGCGCACCTCTCCAGGGAGTCGAGACAAAGACTGGTGAACCGACGGTCCAGCCTGGCGTTGCTTGCTGTGTTATTGCCGCTCGCAGTCCACGGGGCACGCGAGCCAGTCCTCAGGCAAGTCGACCTGCCCCACAACTACTACTGGCGCGAGATGTACATCCCGCAGCCGACGACTGGCCCGTCGGCGGCCGCGTTCGCCGCCGATGGCAAGAGCGTCGTTTACACGATGGCGGGATCGCTCTGGCACCAGGAGATCGGCAGCAAGGAAGCCCGCGAGCTCACTCATGGGCCTGGCTATGACCTGCAACCGGATTGCTCGAGCGATGGTCGCTGGATCGTGTTCGTGCGCTACGACAAGGATGCGATGGAACTCTGGCGTTACGAGATCGCCAGCGGACGCGAGGAGCCATTGACCCGTTCCGGCGCGGTCACGCTGGAGCCGCGTTTTTCCCCGGACGCCACTCGCCTCGTCTTCGTATCCACGCAGGGCACGGGACACTTCAATCTCTTCGTCGCAGAGATCGGTGCGCAGGGCTTGAACAACGTGCGCGCACTCGTCGCGCCGCGGACCTCGACGCTCGATCGCTACTACTACTCGGCTCACGATCACACGATCAATCCGAGCTGGAGCCCGGACGGGAAGCGCGTTTACTTCGTCGGTAATCGCGAGATCGCCTGGGGCACCGGCGATATCTGGTCGGTGTCGGCCTCCGACGCGAGCGACATCCAGCACGTGCTCACCGAGGAGACGACCTGGGCGGCGCGCCCGGAAATGGCGCCCGACGGCAAGCGCCTGCTCTATGGCAGCTACCAGGGTCAGCAGTGGCAACAGCTCTGGCTCACGACGCCGGAAGGCCGCTCGCCCCTCCCGCTCACATTCGGTGATTTCGATCGACGCCATGCGCGCTGGTCGCCGGATGGAAAGCGCGTGCTCTACGTCAGCAACGAAACCGGCAATACGACGCTCTGGGTGCAGGATGTCATCGGCGGGTCCCGCACGCCGGTCGTTGCCGAGCAACGCCGGTATCTCGGCGCGGTCGGAACGTTGTCCCTGTCACTGTCTGATGAAGCCGGCCGCCCGCTTGCGGGGCGCGTCATGGTGCTGGCGTCGGATGGACGCTACTACGGACCCGATGACGCCTGGCTCCATGGCGATGACAGTTTCGATCGCAGTCAGCAGGCGCAGGAGAACCGTTACTTCCACTGCCACGAACGCTGCAGCGTGACGCTGCCAACCGGCGTCGCACGTGTCTGGGCGATGAGTGGCTTCGGGCGCACGCCGATCGTGCAGAACGCGGACATTCCGGCCGCGGGTCGCGCGCTGACGCTCGCACTGCGGTCGCAGACGCTGCCCGCACAGTTCGGGCGTTACACGAGCGCGGACCTGCACGTTCACATGAACTACGGAGGCACGTATCGGCAGCGGGTCGAAGGTCTCGCCGCGCAGGCGCGGGCCGAAGATCTCGATGTCGTCTACAACCTCATCGTCAACAAGGAGCAGCGCATCCCGGACATCGCCGGGTTCTCGCCCGCGGCGCGCCAGTTCGGGCCGACGACGATCTACGAGAGCCAGGAGTTTCACACCAGCTACTGGGGTCACCTCGGTCTGCTGCATCTTGACGATCACGTGCTGCTCCCCGATTTTGCGAGCTACCGTCACACGGCCCTGGCGTCTCCCTATCCCTACAACGGCGTCGTCGCGGATCTCGCTCACGAGCAGCACGCGCTCGTCGGCTACGTGCATCCCTTCGACACGCCCATCGATCCAGAGAAAGAAAAGACGCTTTCGCATGGCTTGCCCGTCGATGTCGCGCTGGGCAAGGTCGATTACATCGAGATCGTCTCCTTTGCCGATCACCGCTCGACGGCCGCAGTGTGGTACCGGCTGCTCAACCTCGGCTACAAACTCCCCGCCGGCGCCGGTACCGATGCGATGACCAACTACGCATCGCTGCGCGGACCCGTTGGGTTGAATCGCGTCTTCCTCGCGACCTCCGAGCACACGCCCGAAGCCCTGAAGAACGCGCTGAAACAGGGACACGGTTTTGCCACCAATGGTCCGCTGCTCGGGCTCAAGGTGGACGGCGCAGGTCCCGGCGAGACCGTGCAGGCGCCGAAATCGCGGGTGCACGTCGAAACGGCGGTGCGCTCCATCGTCCCCCTGAGCGACATCGAGCTCGTGTTCAACGGCCGCGTGCTCAAGCGCCTGCGAGCCGATCGCTCAGGCACGAGCGCGAACTTCTCGGGGGACGTGTCGTTACCCTCGAGCGGCTGGATGTTGCTGCGGGCCGGCAACACCACGCCGCAGACGCTGGTGCAGGACATCTACCCGTATGGCACGACCAATCCCGTCTGGATCGACACGGGAACGACAGCGCCGGCGGCGACCGATGATGCGCGCTACTTCGTGCGCTGGATCGATCGGGTGATCGAATCGGCGAGTGCGCGCGAGGACTACAACACCGATGAGGAGCGCCAGCAGACCCTGGCATACCTGCGCTCCGCTCGTGCCATCTACGAGTCCAAGGCGAATGCACGCTAGGGAAGCTAGAGCGCGCTGGCTGATTCTTGCACTGTGCGCATGCGCGCAGGCCACGCCTGGAGACCAGCGCCCGCTGGAGATGGCCGATTTCCATCGACTGCAGGATGTGAGCGAGCCCGCGTTCGCGCCGCGCGGCGACTGGATCGTCTACACGGTCGGCACTCACAATCTCGACAGCGATGCGCCGGTGAGTGACCTGTGGCGCGTGAGCTGGCGAGGCGGCGAGCCGCTGCAGCTCACCCACACGCCATTCGCGAGCGAGTGGCTTCCGCAGTGGCGCGCGGACGGTGGCGCCCTCGCCTTTCTGTCCGATCGTGGTGGGGATGACAAGGCGCAGATCTGGATCATGCCCGGGGACGGTGGCGAAGCGCGCCAGGTCACGCACGTGAAGGACGGGATCAGCGATTTCGTCTGGGCACCCAACGGCAGGCAGATCGCCTTCATCGCCGAGGATCCCGAGCCCGAGGCGGCCAAGGATTCGCGCGGCAAGGACAAGCCCGTGCCGCCGTTGGTCGTGACCCGCTTCCAGTTCAAGGAAGACGGCCGCGGCTATCTCACCGATCGCTGGCAGCACCTCTACCTGCTCGATGTCGAAACCGGCAAGTCGGAACTTCTCACGCCGGGCGCGCATGACGAATGGCTGCCCGCGTGGTCGCCCGACGGCAGGCAGATCGCATTCGTCAGCAAGCGCCTGGGCGACTTCGATCGCACGCTCAACTTCGACGTCTGGACCATGCCGCCGGTGCCGGGCGCGGAGCCGCGCCGCGTCAGCACCTTCGACGGCGACGATGCGGATTGGGACTGGGAATCGCGGCCGCAATGGTCGCCAGACAGCCGCAAGCTCGTCTGGCTCACGAGCGGCGAAGACCGGTGGATCTACTACTCGCCGTGGCAGCTGTCGGTCGCCGACCTCGCCACCGGCAAAGTCACGACGCCGGCGCGCATCGATCGCTGCTTTTACAAGCCGCGCTGGTCAAAGGACAGCAAGTACATCTACACGCTCATCGAACAGAGCCGCAACACGTGGCTGGCGCGTGTGAACCCCGCGAACGACGAAGTGCGCTACCTGACGAGCGGCAATCGCTTTGCCTTCGATTTCACCATGGCGCCCGATGGCAGGCTGGTGCTGCTCGAGGGCGATGACGTCACGCCTTACGAGCTCTCGGCGGTGGAGGACAAGTTGCGGCCGTTGACGCGGCACAACGCCTTCCTCGATGGTGTCGACATCCGCGCCACCGAGGACTTCAGCTTCACGAGCGATGCAGAGCGCATCGATGGGATGCTCCTCAGGCCAGCGGGCTTGCGACCGGGAGTTCGCTACCCGGCGATCGTGCGCCTGCACGGTGGTCCCGCGTACCAGTTCTCGCACGAGTTCCTGTTCGAATGGCAGCTCCTCGCGGCGCACGGCTACGCGGTGATCGCCATCAACCCGCGTGGTTCCACGGGGCGAGGTTTCGATTTCTCGCGCGCGATCGCCGGCAACACCGGCGACCTCGACGTGAAGGATGTGCTGCGGGGGGTGGATTACGTGCTGCAACGGCAGAGCTGGATCGACCCGGCGCGGCTCGGTATCGGCGGGCGCAGCTATGGCTCGATCCTGACCAACTACGTCATCGCGAGCGACACGCGTTTCAGGGCCGCGGTGAGTGGTGCAGGGGCATCGAACTACCTCGGAATGTACGGTCACGACGAGTACACGCGCGAGTACGAGCTGGAGTTCGGTACGCCGTGGAAGAATCTCGAAGCCTACGAGCGCGTGGGCTATCCCTTCCTGCACGCGGACCGGATCCGCACGCCGACGCAGTTCTATTGCGCCATGAAGGACTTCAACGTGCCGTGCCTCGGTTCCGAACAGATGTACCAGGCGCTGCGCTCACTGAACGTGCCCAGCGAGCTGATCCTGTATCCGAACCAGAACCACGAAATGACGACACCGAGCTATCTCGAGGACCGCATGCGGCGCGCACTCGCATGGTACGACCGTTACCTGATGCCACGGCCGGTCAAGGAGAATTGAGGCGGTTGTACTGCTTCAGGATCGCGCGCAGCTGATCGTGTGGAATCGCCGTCACGAAATGACCGTCCTGCCCACGCATGTCGCGCGCCGCGACCATGGCATTGACGATCGCTTCTTCGGTTGCCTCGACGGTGGCGAGGAACAGCGGATCGAGCAGCTCATTGCCGAGGAAAGTCGCCGTATTAATGGCATCATTCGCCATCGCGCCGGCATTGGCGGTCGAGAAGGCGATGAAGATGTCGCCGGAACCGTTGCCGGCGTAGCTGCCGTTGCGCGCGAGTCCGAGTGCCGCGCGCCGCGCGATGCGCTTGAGCTGCAAAGGCAGAAGAGGAGCGTCGGTGGCCACGACGATGATGATCGATCCGGTGTCTTCGGGCTCGTCGGTGTAGATCCGGTGCTCCCTCAGGTGCTTGCCGACCGGGACGCCCGCGATCCGCAACGTGTCGCGCACGCCATAGTTGGCCTGCACCAGCACCCCAACGTTGTACGGCTTCTTGTCGATGCTGACGCGCCGCGACGCCGTGCCGATGCCGCACTTGAACTCGTGGCAGATCATGCCGGTGCCGCCGCCGACGTTGCCCTCCGCCACCGGCCCGCTGCGCGCCGAGTCGAGCGCGGCGTCGACATGCTCCGGCCGCACATGAAAACCGTTCACGTCGTTGAGGTAACCATCCCAGGTTTCCGCAACCACCGGTGTCGACCACCAGTAGCCGCTCGGATCCGGGTGACCCTGCCGCACACGCCACGCCACCACCGCGTCGCGCACCACGCCGACGCTGTGCGTGTTGGTGATCATCACCGGGCCTTCGAGGCGCCCGCCTTCCTCGAGCCACGTCGTGCCGGTCATCTCGCCGTTGCCATTCAGCGAAAACCAGCCACCGAACACCGGCACGTTCGAACTCTCCTTGCCCCGCGGCAAAATCGCGGTCACGCCGGTGCGCACCTCGTGCTTGGGGCCCGCGGTGCTGATGAGCGTCGTCTGCCCGACCGTCACGCCCGTCACATCGGTGATGGCGTTGAGCGGTCCCGGCGTGCCATCGAACGGGATCCCGAGATCGCGGGCGCGCGGCGTGGCCGCGAATGCCTGGGCTGTCATGGCGAGCAGAATAACGCTCCAGTGCGCGGGCTTCATTGCCAGGGACTCCAGCCACGACTGTGGCACAGTGCGAATCGGCGGATTCTACAGGCAAGGCGGGACCACGAATGACAACAACTGCATCCACCGGTACCGAGCGCGAGATCGGCTTCTGGATCAGCACCGCACTCGTGATCGGCAACACCATCGGCATCGGCATCTTCATGACGCCCGCCGCGCTCGCGCCGTTCGGGCTCAACGGGATGATCGGGTGGCTGGTGACCGTCATCGGCTGCGTGGGCGTTGCCGGGGTATTTGCCGGCCTCGCGCGCCTCTTTCCGCAGGATGACGGTCCGTACTCGTACACGATGCGCGCCTTCGGCAGCGACGTCGCGTTCTTCTCCGTCTGGTGTTACTGGGTTTCGATCTGGGTCACGAATGCAACCATCGCCATCGGTGTGGTCGGCTATCTGTCCGCCATCGCGCCCGCGCTCAACAACGGTCCGCTGGTACCGCCCATCGCGGCCCTGGTGCTGGTGTGGATCTTCGTGCTGCTGAACCTGCGCGGCGTCCGCACCGCGGGCGGAGTGCAGATTCTCACAGTGGCCCTGAAGCTCGTGCCGATGCTCGCCGTGATGGTGCTCGGGTTATGGGTACTGCTGACCTCTCCCGGTGCGTATACGCAGCACGTGCCAACGACGCCGATCAATCACACGGATATCGCTGCCGCGACCACCGTCGCCCTGTTCGCCATGCTGGGAATCGAGTGCGCGACGATTCCCGCGGGCCGTGTACGCGACCCGGCACGCACGATTCCGCGCGCCACCATCTTTGGCACGTTTCTCACCGCGCTCATCTATATCTCCGTGTTCACCGTGCCGCTGTTCCTGATCCCGCAGGATGAGCTCGCCAAGTCGAGCGCGCCCTTCGCGGACCTGTTGTCGCGCTTCCTTGGACACGGATACGGTGAGACCCTCGCGCTCTTCGTGGTCATCAGCGGCCTGGGCGCGCTCAATGGCTGGACGCTCATGGCAGGCGAGCTGACGCAGAGTTTTTCGCGACACGGCACGCTGCCGGCGGCGCTGGGCAAAGTCAACTCGCGTGGGGCACCGACGCGCGCGTTGCTCCTGACGGGAGTGGCGGCCAGCGTGATGTTGCTTGGCGCCTGCTTCCTGCAACAGATTCATGTCACCAACTCCATCGCGGACGTGTTCACCGTCCTCAGCGTGGTCGTGGCATCGGCCAACCTGCCGCTCTATCTCTTCTGCGCGCTCGGCGTCATCGTCTTGCGGTTGCGTGGCGATATCGGCGGGCTCGGTCGGCGCGAAACGCTGTTGTTGTTCGCCGCCGTGCTCGCGACGCTCTTCTCGGTCTGGGCGTTCAAAGGCGCCGGTCTCATTTCCCTGCTGTGGGCGATCGGGCTCGGACTCATCGGCGTGCCGATCTACGTGTGGATGCGGCGCGGCCAGCGCGCGGCCGTGGAGGCGCGCAACCGTGCGTGATTTGCGCTTCGGCTGCCTGGCACTGCTCCTCGCGATCGCGCTCAGTGCCTGCTCGCGCTCGCCGGAACCTGGCCATCCCGCCGCCGCAGTGGCGATTGCGCATGCGCCTTTCGAGCCGGACAGCGGATCGATGGCGATTCACTGCGGCACGCTCATCGACGGGGTTTCGAAGCAACCTGCGAGCGACATGACCGTCGTCATCCGCTCCGGTCGCATCGCTTCGGTGACGCAAGGCGCAGCGCCCCACCAGGATCTGCCGTGGCTCGATCTCCCGGATCACACCTGCCTGCCCGGCATGATCGACATGCACACGCATCTCACCGACCGACCCGAGGATACGGCGGACCTGCGCGTCTACCTGCACCGGACCGACGAGGAAGTCGCGAAGCTCTCCGGCGAGAATGCCGAGGCAACGCTGCGGGCAGGATTCACCTCGGTTCGCAATGTCGGCACTTACATTGCCTGGAGCGACCGCGCGCTGCGTGACGCGATCAATCGCGGTGAGGTCGCCGGACCCCGCATGCAGGTGGTCGGCTACTACCTCACGATCCCCGGCGGCGGCGGCGATCTGCTGATCCCCGGAGTGCCGGAGAAGGACATCCCGGCTCGCGTGCGGATGGGCGTCTCACGGACGCCCATCGAGTTCGCACGCAACGCTCAGCTTGCCGTCGATGGTGGCGCGGACCTGCTCAAGGTGATTGCATCGGGCGCGGTGCTCGCCTACGGCGGCGTGCCGGGTGCGCCCGAGATGACGCCCGATGAGATCGCTGCGGTGGTCAAGGTGGCGCACGCGGCAGGCGTCAAGGTCGCAGCCCATGCGCACGGCGCGCAGTCGATCCGCGAGGCCATTCTCGCCGGCGTCGACACGATCGAGCACGCCTCGCTCATCGACGACGCCGACATCGCGCTCGCGCGCGAGCACAACGTGGCCCTCTCGATGGATGTCTACAACGGCGATTACATCAACACCGAGGGGCGCAGGCAGAAGTGGCCCGAGGAATTCCTGCGCAAGAACGTCGAAACCACTGAAGCGCAGCGCCAGGGTTTCACGCGCGCGCACGCCGCGGGCGTGCCCATCGTGTTCGGCACCGATGCGGCGGTCTTTCCACACGGCCTCAACGCGCGGCAGTTCCCGATCATGGTGGCACGTGGCATGACGCCGATGGAGGCGATCCAGTCGGCGACCTCGGTGGCAGCGCGTTACATGGGGTGGGCGGATCGCGTCGGCACGCTGAAACCCGGCCTCATGGGCGATCTCGTCGCCGTCCCGGGCAATCCGCTCGAAGACATCAAGCGCCTGCAGAGCGTAGATGTGGTCGTGAAGGGTGGATTGGTCTTCAAGGCGCCCGCGCACTGACGCTCAGCGCGCGCGGGCGATGATGCAGCGCGCGAAGCGTTCAGCGGCGCCGTCGGCGTATGGCAGGAACACCGACGGCTCGGTGA
>DATBIF010000091.1:0-5200 GCA_036557045.1 Steroidobacteraceae bacterium | reverse complement strand
CCTGCAGGCGCATTCCAAGGCAGGCCCGCCAGCCGGCGGCGCGAAGCCCGCGACCACGACGCCAGCCCCAGCGCCAGCGGCGACCAAGCCGCCGGAGAAGAAACCCTGATCTGAGGAGGTTCGGGTGACCGTTGTCAGCGGCCGGACGCTTCACCCGAGATCCCTGACTCCAGGATCGCGCTCCACGGGCGCGAGCCGAGCCTGGCGATGACTAGGGCAACCCCGCACCCGTCCGATGGAGCGCGTTGCGTCGCCAACGACGCAGCTGCCCGTTCGCGCCCATGAAACCTCTGCAGGGTTGCCCTGTGTCGCTGGGCGAGCTGGCGGTGCGCTTCGGTTGCGAGCTCAAGGGCGATCCCGCCGTGCAGGTCGACACGGTGGCGACGCTGCAGAATGCCGACGCGAACGCTGTTACGTTCCTGGCCAATCCCCGCTATCGGCGCCACCTGGCACAAACGCACGCCGGCGCCGTAGTGCTGGAGGCCAGGTTCGCCCCCGAATGCCCCGTCGCGGCGCTCATTGCCGCGGACCCCTATGCAACCTATGCGCGCATCGCGGCGCTGTTGTTTCCAGAGCCGCAATTCCCGGCGGGCATCGACCGCACCGCGCAGGTGGACCGCAGCGCCGCGATCGCAGTGAGCGCGTCGATCGCAGCGCACGTAGTCATCGAGGCGGGTGTGAAGGTCGGTGAACGGACGCGCGTAGGACCCGGCTGCGTGATCATGGCCGCCAGCAGCGTCAGTGCCGACACGCGCCTCGTCGCCAACGTCACCTTGTGCCAGGGCGTGCACGTCGGCGAGCGCGTACTTCTGCATCCCGGCGTGGTCGTCGGCGCGGATGGCTTCGGTCTCGCGCCCGAGCGCGGGCGCTGGGTGAAGGTGCCGCAAGTGGGCGGGGTGCGCATCGGCAACGATGTCGAGATCGGCGCCAATACGACCATCGACCGCGGCGCGATCGACGACACCATCATCGAGGACGGTGTCAAGCTCGACAATCAAATCCAGATCGGGCACAACGTGCGCGTCGGCGCACACACGGCGATTGCCGGGTGCACCGGTGTGTCGGGCAGCACCAGCATCGGGCGCAACTGCATGATCGGCGGGATGGTGGGGATCGCGGGACACCTGGAGATCTGCGACGGCGTGATCATTACGGGCCGCACGCTCGTGTCCCGGTCGATCACCAGGCCGGGAATGTATTCGGGAGGGCTGCCGATGGACGAGGCGCGGCGCTGGCGTCGCAACGCCGCGCGTTTCCGGCACCTCGACGAGCTCGCGCGGCGCATCGAGCGGCTGAGCGGCGGCAAACTGGGCAACTCACAAGAAGAGGACGCGGATGACTGAGCCGGTCTACATGGATATCAACGCGGTGATGAAGCAACTGCCGCACCGCTACCCATTCCTGCTGGTCGATCGCGTGCTGGAGTGCACGCCCGGCAAGAGCATACGTGCCTTGAAGAACGTGACGGTCAACGAGCCGTTCTTCACCGGCCATTTCCCGCATCGCCCGGTGATGCCGGGCGTCATGATCCTCGAGGCATTGGCGCAGGCGGCCGGAATACTGGCGTTCCGTACCGCGGGCATCTACCCCGACGAGAACTCACGCTTCTTTTTCGTTGGCATCGACCGGGCGCGCTTCCGCAAGCCGGTCGAGCCCGGTGATCAGCTGGTGCTGAAAGCCGAACTGGTGCGCGCCTTCAAGGGCATTTGGAAATTCGCGACGCTCGCCGAGGTGGGCGCAGAGGAGGTGGCATCGGCGGAGATGATGGTGACGCCCGAAGCGCGTGCGCCAGCCCCAGGAGGCGATCAGCAACCATGATCGACGCGCGCGCCGTCATCGATCCGCGGGCCGAGCTGGCCGCTGATGTCGAGGTGGGCGCGTTCGCCATCATCGCTGCCGGGGTGAGCATCGGGCCGGGCTGTCGCATCGGGCCACACGCGGTCATCAAGGGGCCCACGCGCCTGGGCGCGCACAACCAGGTATTCCAGTTCACCTCCCTGGGTGATGCGCCGCAGGACAAGAAGTACCGCGACGAGCCGACGCGGCTCGAGATCGGCGATCACAACACGTTTCGCGAGTACTGCACGGTCAATCGCGGCACTACGCACGGCGGCGGAGTGACGCGCATCGGCAGCGACAACTGGTTCATGGCGTATACGCACGTGGCTCACGACTGCCAGATCGGCGATCACTGCATCCTCGCCAACTTCGCGACGCTCGGCGGTCACGTGGAGCTCGGCGACTGGGTGATCATGGCGGGCTTCTCGGGCATTCATCAGTTCTGCAAGGTGGGCGCGCATTGCTTCCTTGCGAACAATGCCGCGGTCACGCGCGACGTTCCGCCGTACCTGATGGTGACCGGGCAGCCGGCGCAGCCGCACAGCATCAATGCGGAGGGGCTCAAGCGCCGCGGCTTCACGCCCGAGCAGATCCGCAATCTGCGCAGTGCTTACCGCGTGCTGTACCGCTCCGGCCTCAAGCTGGCCGAGGCGACCGAGCAACTCAAGGCGCTGGTGCCGGGCCAGCCGGAGCTGAAGATCTTCGTTGACTTCCTGGGCGAGACCACGCGCAGCATCGTGAGGTAGGGGAACCGTGCAGAGTTTCCCCGGGGGATTGCGCTTCGCACTGGTCGCGGGCGAGGCGTCGGGCGATCAGCTTGGAGCGGCGCTGATCCGGTCACTCCGCCGGCGCGATCCGGCGGCGAGGTTCTGCGGTGTTGCAGGCCCGAAAATGCTCGCGGAAGGCTGTGAGGCCTGGGCGCCCGCGGAAGAGCTCGCAGTGATGGGGTTGTTCGAAGTGCTGAGTCACCTGCCGCGCCTTCTGCGGCTGCGGGGAGAATTGCGACGCCGCTTGCGTGCCGAGCGTCCGGACGTCTTCATCGGCATCGACGCGCCCGAGTTCAACCTCGGGCTCGCCCGTGTCCTGCGGGCCGCGGGCATTCGCACCGTGCAATACGTGAGCCCGCAAGTCTGGGCCTGGCGCCCGGGCCGGGTGCGAAGCATCGGGGCATCCGTGGACCTGGTGCTCTGCCTGCTGCCATTCGAGGAGCAGTTCTACGCGCAGGCGGGGATTCGGGCCGAGTTCGTCGGCCACCCGCTCGCCGACCTGATCCCGGAGAACAATGATCGCGCCGCGGCGCGGCGCGAGCTCGGTCTCGCCGATCGCGCCACGGTCGCAGTGCTGCCGGGGAGCCGGGTCGGCGAAGTGAGCCGCCTTGGCGATGATTTCGCGGGTGCGATTCACTGGCTCGCCGGACGTCGCCAGGAACTGCAGTTCGTCGCGCCCATGGCGAATGAAGCGGTGCATGGCATCTTTCATCGGGCGCTGGAGCGCCGTGCGGCGGGAGTCGAAGTGCTGCTGCTCAAGGGGAAGTCGCACCAGGCGCTCGCTGCCGCAGATGTGGTGCTGGTGGCCTCCGGGACCGCGACCCTGGAAACGCTGCTCACCAGGCGACCGATGGTGGTCGCGTACCGGCTCGGGATGCTCACCGCCTGGCTCCTCAGGACTTTCAGGCTGATGAAGGCGCCATATTTCTCCCAGCCCAATCTGCTCGCCGGCGAACGCATCGTTCCGGAGCTGTTCCAGGAGCAGGTCAGTCCCGAAACTCTGGGCACTGAGCTGCTTCGCGAGCTCGACGACAGCTCAGTTCGCGAACGCCAGGAGCGGGTCTTCGGCGAGATTCATCGGCGACTGAAGCGCAACGCCAGCGATCGCGCGGCGGACGCCATTCTCGGCTTGCTGGGGCACACAACCACGGTGGTTACCTCATGAAGCGACGCCGACGGATTCAGCCACGCCTGCCGTTCCCCGAGCCGCGACGGCTGGCGGGCGTCGACGAAGCCGGACGCGGGCCTTTGGCGGGGCCGGTGGTGGCGGCCGCAGTCATTCTGAACCGTCGCCGACCGATCCGCGGTCTCGCGGATTCGAAGGCGCTCGAACCGGAGGTCCGCGAGGAGTTGGCGATCAAGATCCGCGAGCGGGCACTCGCGTGGTCGGTGGCCTGGGCGGATCGCGAGGAAGTCGACACGCTCAATATCCTGCAGGCGACGTTTCTGGCGATGCGCCGCGCGCTGCTGGGGTTGAGGATCGCTCCGGACGAGGTGCGCATCGACGGGGATCGTTGCCCATCGCTCGAGGGGCTCAGGCTCGGCTGCCCGGCCGTGCCCATCGTCCAGGGCGACGCGCTCGTGCCCGCCATCAGCGCGGCCTCCATCCTGGCAAAGACTTTCCGCGACGCATGGATGCGCTCCTTTCATGAGATCTGGCCTCACTATGGGTTCGCCTCACACAAGGGTTACGCAACGCCGGAACATCTCGCCGCGCTCGACTGCCACGGCGTCTGTCCGTTGCACCGACGCTCGTTCATGCCTGTGAAAGAAATGACAATGTTCGAGACTTCCGAGGAGGCAGCCGACCTGGCGGCAGCGGCGCAGCTGGAAGTCGTGTCGCTGGAGGAGGCACGGACTACAATCGCGCCCGTCCAGTTGCCGATCCTCGCATGACTCAATTCGTCCACCTGCGCGTCCACACCGAGTACTCGCTGCTCGACAGCGTGGCGCGCATTCCGGAGCTGATCGCCGCGACCGCGCGCGCCGGCATGCCGGCCATCGCACTCACCGACGAGTCGAACCTGTTTGCGATGGTGAAGTTCTACCGAGCGGCACAGTCGCGCGGCGTGAAACCGATCATCGGCGTCGACCTGCGGTTGCGCGACGGCGTCGAGCGCCAGGAGCCCGCGCGCCTGACGCTCCTCAGCCAGAATCTCGCCGGGTACCGCAACCTCACGCGGCTCATGACTCGTGCATACCTCGAAGGTCAGCGACGCGGCGTCCCGTTGATCGATCGCAGCTGGCTCACAGCCGCCAGCACCTCCGGTTTGATCGCGCTCTCGGGCGCGCAGGAAGGCGACGTCGGACGCGCGCTCCTGAACAACCGTCCTGATGAGGCGCGGCGCTTCCTCGAGCAATGGCGCGAACTGTTCGGTAACCGCTTCTACGTGGAGATCCAGCGGCTCGGACGCACCGACGAGGAAGACTACCTGGACGCCGTGCTCAACCTCGTGGCGACCTGTCCGACCGCGATCGTGGCGACCAATGACGTGCGTTTCATCACGCGCCAGGACTTCGAGTCGCACGAAGCGCGCGTCTGCATCCAGGAAGGAAGCCAGCTGGCTGATCCGGCGCGCCGCCGCCGCTACAGC